>NZ_CBDKZH010000066.1:0-7711 GCF_965300815.1 Leuconostoc sp. | reverse complement strand
TCAACAGCTAATCCTTAAGCATTGCGTAAAAAAAGCTATCAGTCGCTATCGACTGATAGCTTTTTTTGCACAGTGCACACAGAAAAGGAGAAATCGCACGATGTTCAAAAGCACAAAAATTGTTGTCACCCTCATGGCCGCCCTCGCGGTGCTGATTGGGACTGTCTCAGCTACCTATTATTTTTTGGGGGGTGAGTCCTTTAAATACTGCCGGTATTGCGCAATTAAATGATAATATTGCGCGGATAAAGCACTTATTAACCAGCAGTCAAGCAGACAACGCACAGCTCACATCAGCCCTCAACACCGCACAAGCCACATTGTCACAGGATAACAATACGATGACCAAATTGGCTCATGATAACAGTGTCCTTGCTGCTGCTATCACCGACCGCTACCAAGTTATTATGGCAACTGCCACGGCGTTAAATATTCCTGATTTGTCGCAATATTACGTTACCCCACCAAACGATAATCCGTTCACTGACCAGAATGGGCAAGTGCTGGATAGCGATAAACTCAGCCCAGTGATTTTAAATGCCATTACGGCACTTAAAACCGCCAGCGCAACCAGTCAAGATTGGCAAAATAAATACACCGATCTCCAGTCGGCCATCCGCGCTGCCTATCTGGATGCAGGTGGGGATCCGACACAACAGCCAACGTTAGCCACGTTGATGCAACAATTGAAAGCACAAACAATTGCCCAACTTACCGCCCAAATTAATGCTGTCGGTATCGCCATTGCCTGGTTAAACGATGGGCCAACGTATCATTCACCGGCCAATCCTAATCTGATTTTTAAAAGTAACCATATCAGTTGGGGGACGACCACTGTGGCCATTCCCGATGACACTGGTCAACTCGCTTCAGTGACGCTACCCGTCATCTGGCAGGGGGCCACCAACGACCAGCTCATTTGGAATGGGTTTGGTTGGGTCATTTACAAAGATGGCCAAATTTACACCGATGCGACAGATGATAAAGGCCAGGCGATTGGTCTGGCGTTTGTGAATTTACGTGATATCGCAACTCGCATTAAAATGCCTGACGGCACGTATCGTATCGTCCTTTGGGGATCGACAGCACATATCTTTGCGAAAACCTTTTTACCTGATCTCAATATGCTACCTGGTGGCGCGACCCGTTATCAATTCACTTTTGATGCCCAAAACAATTTCATCGCCACGCCCTATAACAGCATACAAAATCCTGGCCACTATCAATTCATCACGCCACCAAATGCGAAAGATGTCGATGCTGCCACTTTAAGTCAGAACTACTATCGTTACGACTATACTGTTAACACGACGAATGCCAATGATACCCCCATCACGTTGCATAAATCAATTGAAATTCCGAACACACCCCTTTTCCAACACCTCATCCCTTGAGTCGTATTAAAAAAAGGCCACAGCTTGATGATTAGCTGTGACCTTTTTGATATGTGGCTTACTCGGCCGACTTTTTAGCCCATTTTGGCTTTCCCTTATCTTTGGATGCCTTTAAGCGTTTTTTCTTCTTAGGCTTTTCAACAACCGGTACTATCTTCGCCTGAGCTGTCGGACGTTGCGTCACTGGTTTGGCCGCTTGGCCCGACGCTTGGTGTCCTGCCTGATCAGTTGGCGCAGTTACGCGTGCAGCCTTGATCGCAGCGGTACTTTTTTGCGCTGTCGCCTGCTTCGCATCGGCAAATGTGTTAGCAGCTTTCACCAAAACAAAATCATCCCCCAATTCGCGTTTCAAATCACGAATATCATGGTCATTACCCAAGTTTAACACGCGGCCTGGCTTACCCATTCGGCCTGTACGACCAGCGCGATGAATATATGTTTTTTTCCGTTGTGGTAACTGTGCGTTCACGACTAATGGTAAATCTTCAATATCCAAGCCACGTGCGGCGACATCTGTCACCAAAAGCAGCGACACTTCGCCTTTTTTGAATAAACGTAACGCATCTGCACGCTGCACTTGTCGCTTGTCATTGCTGCCAATACTCATCACACTAGCATGCGCGTGACGTAGCGTCGCCTGCATATTAACCAAGCCACTAATCGTATTAAAAAACACCAAAGCTTGTTGCTTATTACGGGCTAGTTGAATCAACAAACTAGCCTTGGCCTTTTGGTCAACATATTGAAATTCATGCGTAATCGCTGCTGGCGCATCCGTGCCAACTGATACGGGTCGGACTTCTTGGCCAAAAGTGTCGGCGACATATTTCAAATCAACCCCAGAGGTTGCTGAAAACAGGCCAAGTTGAACGTCTGTTGGTAATTGATCTGCTAATTCTTGCAAACTGTCACGCCGTTCATCTGACAACATAGCGTCTGCTTCATCGAAAATAACGGTTTGCAAACCATTAAGTTTTAGGGCACCACCATCAAGCATCGTCAATACACGACCTAATGTCCCCACCACAATATGTGGCTTATCTTTTTTGAGTTTATCTGCTTGACGGCGACCATTGGCACCACCAATCAAACTGGTCACCGAGACATCGACCAAAGCGCCCCATTCCCGAGCCACAGCAGTTGTTTGCATGGCGAGTTCTTGACTTGGCGCGAAAATCAAGACTTGTGTCTGCTTAACTTTGGGGTCAATTCGGCTAAGAATTGGCAGCAAAAAAGCTAACGTTTTCCCTGTTCCAGTTGGCGCTAGGCCGAAAATATTGTCGCCCTGCGTTAACTTCTCCCAAACAGCAGCTTGAATGGGTGTTTGGGCTTTAAATTGTTGTTCAAATTGCGCTTGTAGCGCTGGTTTAATTGGCATAAATTACATTTCTTTCTGGTCAGCTGGGAAAACAATCCCAGCCGACGAACGTAAGTCAAACAACGTTTGGTTGACTTGTTTAGCAAGTTGGAACCACTGCGTATACTGCAAATGGTGACCAACGGGGTCATTCATAATGGCCGCAAAGTCTTGTGCTTCACGTACCATCGGATTAGCATCAGGACTTTCCCCAATGTCGGTACTGTGCCCTTCACCATCATGGAAAGTCACCATATCGAGTTCAGCAATGTTATTTGTCGAGATAGTTTCTTTCAAGCCATAAACTTCACTTGATAGGTAGGAATTGGCATTTTTTCCAAAAATTGCGGTGACATTAAAGTCATCATAAAAGAGGTTGGCAACCCCACGGGCATCAGCACCGTTAGCTAAGAGGATTGGCAAATACTGCACGGCACGTGGTGCCCCGAACAAAGCAATCGCTGCATAAATCGGATAAACACCCAAATCATATAAAGCACCTGCGCTAAATTCACACGTGAGAACGTTGGGTTCTTCACCAGCTAAGTAGGCATCAAAGCGTGAGGAATACTTTTGATAAACCAACGTTGCCCCTTGTAACTGCGTCAAATCACCCATGGCCTGTTGGATAATCTTAAAGTTGGGTTGATGCACATGGCGGGCCGCTTCAAAATAACGCACATCTGGGTGGTTGGCCAATAACGCCTCAATCGCAGCAAATTCTGTTGGATTGCTCGTGGTTGGCTTTTCCACAATCACATGCACACCAGATTGGATGGCCACTTTCGTCTGTTCAAAATGCAAGGCATTTGGTGACGCAATATAGACCACGTCAAGGTCTGTGTAGAGGTCACTTAAAGTTGTGACAACATCGACATTTTCCAACCCCAGTTCGGCTACAAATGCTTCCCCACCGGCCTGGCGCCTTGAATAAACTTTCGTCAACTCATACTCACCAGTTTGAAGCGCCGCTTCAATAAACATTTTAGTAATCCAATTCGTCCCAATCGTTCCTAGTTGTATCATTTTATCGCCTCGAATTGCTTTCTTGTCCCGTTAAACACGCTGGTTGGCATCTTGATAGCCTTTAAGCCTGTGCCAATGGTGTGATCTTCACTGTATTGAATAAATTGATTGTCGGCTGCCCGATCCCGCGTATTATCTTCAATGAGCCAATAATTGGCCTGATGGATCGTACCGGATAACTTCTTTTTCACGGCTGGCGTGGTATAAATCACAACGGACTTATCATAATGCGCCGCCAGTAACCGAATCACGCTGGCCAATCGTGATTGACTTGCTTGCGTGGCTACTTGATCGTTGGTCACATACACGGCAATTGGTAGTTCCCCGACATGACCCGCAACATGGCTAATAAAATATTGCGCTTGATCAGCCGCATCAATACTGTTATCAAAAACTTGAATGGCACCCACTTTTAATTTTGCCGCCTCGGCACGACTATAACTTGATTGATAGCCATCATCAAAAAATGATGTCCCTGTCGTCGCACGCAAATAGGCAAAGTCAATGCCATTAGTGGCTAAATTACCATAATCAACATAACCTGACGTTTGGTTAATCGCAACGCCCTGCACGGCAAAGCCTTCCGGTGTTGCCTGAGTTTGCGTTGCCACTGGCTTAGCCAACAACCACACCGCAACCGTCGCTGAAATACCAGCGATAACAATTAGCCACGTTATCGTCATCAACCAGTTATTTGTTTTTATTTTTTGTTTCATTGCCGCATCATTCGTCATAATATCCATTATACAAAATTTATGCCTGTTGCGCCTGCCAATTACATTAAGCTTATATCACAAAGTCGCTATTGCGCGGCTTTATCTTGTCGTGCGCCTTTTTTCATGAGATAATAATTATATTGTGAAATTTTATGGAGGAACGTGTTAGAATACCTGTCATCTAACACACTAAAACGATGTCATTAGAAACCAAACTCAACAAATATGCCGAATTGATTGTCAAGCGTGGCGTTAATGTCCAACCTGGCCAAACGATTATTTTATATGCGTCTGTTGAATCAGCTGACTTTGCACGTAAAATTGTTGCGGCCGCTTATGAAGCCGGCGCTCGCGAAGTGGTGATGGAATGGTCAGATCAAGCCATTACCAAGTCATTTTTGAGCCATGCCCCAATCGATCGACTTGAAAACGTCCCTGAATATGAGGTCCTTAAGGCCAACACCTTGATGGACAAGTACGCATCACGGATTTCACTCGTCTCACAAGATCCGGACGGTTTGGCTGGTGTTGATGCCGACCGCTTGCAAACTTATACAAAAGCAACGCAAAAAGCGCTGCATCGTGTCCGCGATGCTACGATGAAAGATGATATTTCTTGGCTCGTTGTTGCTGCTGCCGGTCAAGCCTGGGCAGAAAAAGTCTTCCCTGACCTTAAAGGTCAAGCAGCCGTTGAACGTCTTTGGGAAGAAATCTTAAAGGACGTTCGTGTGGATGACGACTCAGACGCCATCGCTAACTGGACAGATCACATTGAAACATTAAAAGCTAAAGCCGACTGGCTAAATGCCCAAAACTTTAAAGCACTACGCTATAAGAATGCCGTATCTGACTTTACAATTGGTCTTGCCGAAGGTCACATTTGGGAAGCAGCCTTGTCACAAGATAAGGCCGGTAACGTATTCATCCCGAACATGCCAACAGAAGAAGTGTTTACCGCTCCCGATAACCGTCACATTGATGGACACGTTGCCGCTACAATGCCACTATCTTACCAAGGTAATGTCATCGAAAACATTGCCCTTGACTTTGAAAATGGGCGCATTGTGAAGGCCACTGCGACGAAGGGGCAAGACGTTTTGGAAAAGTTATTGGCTACTGACGATGGTGCCAAGTCACTTGGTGAAGTGTCATTGGTTCCAGATCCATCCCCTATTGCCCAAGGTGGTGTCTTGTTCTACAACACCTTGTTCGATGAAAATGCATCAGACCATTTGGCCCTTGGTGCAGCCTATAATTCAAACATTACCGGTGGTAAGACTGAAGCACCTGAAGTCCTTGCTCAACGTGGTTGGAACATCTCAGATGTACACGTTGATTTCATGATTGGTTCTGCCGATATGAACATCGATGGTATCACCCAAGACGGCCAAACTGTGCCCGTCTTCCGAAATGGTGATTGGGCTTAACGTTATGTCACCGCAATAAAAAACCGCAAAAATATTTTGCGGTTTTTTTGTGCCATTATGCATGTTTATGGTTAACGGTTGCCTTGATAGCATGTGCTACAACAGCATCAAATTGTTGTTGCGCCAAATCATCTAACCCAGCACGTGTTGAACCGCCTGGTGACGCAACGGTATCTTGCATCGCTTGCGCTGATTGCCCAGAGACTGCTAACAGCTGTGCTGAGCCAGCGACCGTTTGGGTGGCAATGGCTGTTGCTAATTCAGCTGACAGACCATTTTCAACCCCTGCTTTGGCCAAGGCATCAATGAATTTGAAAACGTAAGCTGGCCCTGAACCAGCTACGGCTGAGAAAGCCGCAAATTCCGCTTCAGGTACGGCAACAACTTGTCCGAGTTGGTCAGAAAACGCCTGAAAGGCGGTATCGTTAGCCGCTGTCAATGACGCTTTGGCATAGGCTGTGATGCCTTGATTAATCGCCACGTTAATGTTCGGTAACGTCCGTACCACCTGCGTTGTCCCCGTCGCTGCGACCAGTTGGTCAACGGTTATCCCAGCTAACACAGAAACGACTAATTTATCCCCAAAGTCCAACGTGTTGACAACTGCTGCTAATTGATTCGGCAAGAAAGCTAAAACAACCACGTCACTTGCTTGAATTAGTTGCTGAGCCGGCAAAGCCTGTACACCCCATTCTTGGGCTAATTTTGCAGCTGTATGTGGTGATGATACGGCAATGTCTGCCGGTGCCACTTGGCGTGCTAATAGCCCTTTTATCATCGCTTGTGCCATGTTGCCCGTGCCAATAAATCCGTACTTTGCCATATACCTTCTCCTATTGAAAAACGACAAGCCAAATGGCCCATCGTCACTATTTGTCTTGAACTTCTGCTAACTTACTATCAATCATCTCTAAGACTTTAGCTCGTGCCTCAGCATCTGCTACAAAGTCAAAACGGTCGCCATCGATTTGCACCTTTGGTGAACGATCATAGGCATCAAACCAATCATCATAGCGCTTATTCAACTCTTTGTAATAGTCATAAAGATCTGGATTTTCATCAATTTGTTCAAATGAACGGCCACGCTTTTTAATCCGTGCCAACATAGTATCAAAGCTGACGCGCACATGAATGAGCAAATCCGGATTTTTAACGTCTTCAACACCCGCAATTTCCGCCATCATATTATCCACCAAAGACTTATAGATATCGACTTCAGTTTGCGTTGCGCGGTCAAGATCAGCTGTTAATTGGAACAATAACGCATCTTCATAGATTGAACGATCCAAAATGTTTCTCATCCCCGTAGCACGTGCTGCTTTGATTTGGGCTAAACGCTTATTTAGAAAATAAATCTGTAATAGGAAGCCGTACTTCTTTGGATTTTCATAAAATAGTGGCAAAATCGGATTATCATCAACACTTTCATAAAATGCCTTTGACCCCAAGTGGTCAGCCAACATTTCTGTTAAACTTGTTTTGCCGGCGCCGATGGTGCCTGATAATACAATCATGCCAATTCTCCTAATTTCTTTCAGTTACGTACTAGTCTAGTATATCAAAAATCATGCGGTTGGGTCAGCAAAATTATGGTCATCATGCTGGCCAGTAAGCACCTGAAACATCGTCTAACCCGCGGTAAATCAGCACTTAAGCCCATATTCATTTTACTTTTTTATGATCAACCCGACAATCACAATAAAAAAAGGCGATACATTTCTGTATCGCCTTTTAGTTAGTGGACAGTCAGGGGCTCGAACCCTGGACCCACGGATTAAGAGTCCGTTGCTC
>NZ_CBDKZH010000065.1:0-7932 GCF_965300815.1 Leuconostoc sp. | reverse complement strand
TGGCTGAATAGTGCCGCATTAGCAAATATTCATGTTTCTGAAGAAGATTTGGCTGTTGCAGGTGGTGAAATTTTCCGTGATGAATCAGGTCAGATGACAGGCTTTTTCACAGAAGGTATTGCCACGCATATTTTAAACCAAGTGTTGGAAACACTGGTTGAGAGTATGCCGGAAACTTATTTAAACTATTTTCGCGAATTAAACCAACAAGGGGTGACGAGTGTTGGGGTTTTGGCCGTTTCTGGCCGTGCTGAACAAGATCTCGTGAATGAACAGTTATTTAAGGCGATTGAAGATGACATGACGGTACGCGCAGCCTTATTCCCAGGGATGCGGCAAGACGAAACACGTTTGCAAGCACTGTTAGCTGATTTTGAGAACACCGATCGCGTCCAAATTGCTGGGACTAAGCAATTTTACGATGGGGTGACCAGTACACAAACCGCTTACATGGTGGATGAGTATACGCCAGGTTCCGGTGAAAAGGGTGCACCAATGTTACCTGACGAGACCCTGCATGCGTTAATTGCCCGCTCTAATGCTTTGGATTTACCAATTCGTGTCCATGCGATTGGCGATCGTGCCATTCGCGAAACGTTAATGGCCTTTGAAGAAGCAGAAAAGACAGCGCCTTTGTCAGCTGGCAAGCGTAATGTCATTGAACACTTAGAGGTCTTCAATCCAGCTGATTTACCACGTCTACAACGCACCAAGGCGATTTTATCCGTGCAACCTAGTCACGCACTGATTGGTTATGAACTCTTGTGGAAAGAAGTTGGTTACCATCGTTTACCATGGATGTTTACATTCCGTGATTTTCTTGCACACGGGGCCACACTTGCCTTCAGTACTGATGCGCCGGTGGTGATTGGCCAAACACCTTTGCAAACGATTTTCCAAGCTGTGACGCGACGGACGTTAGCCAATAAAGCTGGGGTTGGCCTTGGCTTTGACCAAGGTGTAACGATTGGGCAAGCAATAACAGCGCATACGCTGCATGCAGCGCAAGCCAACCAACAACAAAATGTCGGTCGTATTGCACCTGGCTATTTCGCTGATTTAGCCATTGTCAGCCAGAATTTATTGACCACACCAGCTGATCAATTATTGATCGTTGAGAATGTTGCCACGATGTTTGATGGCCAATTTGTTTGGGAAAAATAAGAAAAAGCAACGATTCCGATCGTTGCTTTTTTGTTTATAACAAAGTAACCTCGCGCTTGTTTAACATAATCACACCGTTGCGCGTTAACTTTTTGAGTAGTCGGCTCAATGTTTCGGGTGCAATTTGTAAGGAGGCCGCGAGTTCTTTTTTGGTCACGGTTAATTGAAAAGTTTTGGTTTGTTTTGCTGCAGCCATGTCTTGAAAATACTGTAACAACCGTTCGTCAGCGTTTTGTAAGGACAAACTGATTTGACGCTGTTCTAGCGTTGTTAAACGCTCACCGTAGGTATTAAGCATTTGAATCGCGAGGCTCGTATTTTGTTGCAATAATTTCTGGAAATCAGCACGACGAATCATGCAAATTTGAGAATCGACCTTGGCCCGTGCAAAATGATGATGCCGTGTATCGGTAAAAAGAGCCGCTTCAATATCCATTTGGTGAGCATGCAAAGAATACAACAGGAGTTCTTGACCACTGTCGTTAATATTAAAAATATCGACTTGCCCAGAATCAACTAAAATAAGGGCAGATAAATCATCATCAGGTTCGTAGATATAGCTACCAGCGGGGTAACTTTTTTGATGGACAGAAATGTTAACGAGCTGGGTGATGATATCATCGGATAATTGTGAAAAAATAGGGGCCGCTTTCACGCAATTAAATTCTGAATGTGACATTTTTCACGCTTTCTTGACCTAAGTCAATTATTTTGAGGTAATTTGATTATACAATAAAACTATCAAGAACGGAAAGTTCTTATGGAGGATACACATGAAAATTGTTATTATTGGCTCAACCCACGCAGGAACAGCCGCCATCAAATCAATCAAAAGTCATCATCCAGAATCTGAAATCGATGTTTATGAGAAGAATGATAATGTGTCTTTCTTATCATGCGGCATTGCTTTATCAGTGCAGGGTGAAGTTAAAAACATTGACGATCTCTTTTACTCATCCCCAGAAATTTTAAGCGATTTAGGTGCTAATATTCACATGAAACATGAAGTGACACATGTGGATACAAAAAATAAAACAATTACTGTCAAAGATTTAACGACTGACGCAGTGTCGACGGTGACGTACGATAAATTAGTCGCCACGACGGGTTCATGGCCAGTGGTACCACCAATTCCAGGTATTGAAGATGACCGCATTGTGTTGTCAAAAAATTACACACATGCTAAAGCATTGCTTGATTATGCCAATGATCCAAAAATTCAACGCGTTGTTGTCGTTGGTGGGGGGTATATTGGTACTGAACTTGTGGAAGCTTTCAATGTGAAGGGACGGGAAGTAACCTTAATTGATAATCAACCAACGGTTTTGAATCGTTATTTTGATGCTGAATTCACACAAAATGTGGCCGATTTATTTGCATCACATGGCGTGACGGTCGCAACCGGTCAACTGGTACAAAGTTTTGAGAATACGCCGGATGCTGTTGTTGTGAAAACAGATCAAGGTGACTATCCAGCTGACTTAGTCATTATGTCTGTTGGCTTCCGACCTAACACACAATTATTTACTGGACAATTAGATATGTTGCCAAATGGCGCTTTAATCGTCAATGACTATATGCAAACTAGTCACCCTGATGTTTTTGCTGCCGGTGATTCAGTTGCAGTGCACTATAATCCAACAGGAGACCATGACTATATTCCTTTGGCCACAAATGCCGTGCGTCAAGGGACACTCATTGGCTACAACCTGGTGGAACCAACGCTAAAATATATGGGCACCCAAGCAACATCAGGGCTTAAGCTTTATGATTTGAACATGGCTTCTTCTGGTCTGACTGAGGCCCACGCTAAAGCATCTGGCATTGATGCTGATAGTTTGACAATGACTGATAATTTCCGACCAGAGTTTATGTCATCAACGGAACCGGTATTGATGACCATCACTTGGGAACGTCAAACAAAGCGGATTCTAGGTGTGCAACTTCAGAGTAAATATGATATTTCTCAATCAGCTAATGCCGCTTCAATTGCCATTCAAAATCAGATGACTTTGGCTGATCTCGCCGTTGTGGATATGCTTTTCCAACCATGGTTCGATCGCCCATTCAATTACTTGAATCTTTTAGCACAAGCAGCTATGGCAAAGGTGGCGCAAGAAGAAGCAAACGCCTAACTAGTGTTAACAAACAGGAAAACAACCAAGATCATCATGATTTGATGATCTTTTTTTGTAAAGAATATAAAGATTGTGTGTCATGGTTGAAAAAAACGTGCAGGGGGTCAATTTTTAGCGTACAATGTTGGTGTGTCAAAAGTATTACGTTTAGAATTTTTTTCTCAGGTAAACGAAACAGGAGAAAAATCATGGCAAAAACCGAGCGCGCTAAGTTGTTTTCAGCAACAGTGATGACGGGGATGCTGGCCTTATCGGTAACAGCTGGTCTTCGTCAGGTGCACGCTGACATGTCTGGCTACGCAGTGCAAACAGCCAGCACAGTTGGTGGATTTGGGGGCAATACCACTGGCGGCAGCCAAGCCACAGCAGCACATACCTACACGGTTACTGACCGTGCGTCTTTGTTAAAAGCGTTGGGCGGTGAGCATAATGCCACACCAAAGATCATTTATGTGTCGGGTAAAATTGACATGAACGTCAATGCACAAGGCCAGACGCTCACTGCAGCTGATTATGCTAAAGGCACCGGCTATAACTTTAATAGCTATTTAGCTGCTTACGCGCCAAGTACTTGGGGTAAGAAAAAAGTCAGTGGTGTGCAGGAAGCTGATCGAGTAAAGGCACAACAAAATCAAGCCGCGCAAGTTGTCGTGAAAGTGCCGGCAAATACGACGATTATTGGGGAACCTGGTGCGCAACTCATTGGGGGTAATCTGGTGATCCAACAGGACAATGTGATTGTGCGTAATCTTTATTTTGAAACACCGTATGATGATTTCCCCCAATGGGATCCAACGGATGAAGACACTGGTAACTGGAATTCACAATATCATGCCATTTCAGTGCAAGGTGCGCGTAATGTTTGGTTAGACCACAATACCTTTGATGATGGCACCCATCCAGATGCACAAAATGGGACGTACTTTGGTCGCGAATACCAACATCATGATGGTGACACTGATTTAACTAATGGGGCTGACAATATTACGGTCTCAGACAATATTTATCGAAACCATGATAAAACCATGTTGATTGGCAACAGTGATACTAAAAAAACAGATGCCGGCAAACTTCATGTGACGGTCACCCATAATTTGTTTGAAAATACTGTTCAACGGACACCGCGGGTGCGCTATGGCGAGGTCCAAGTCGTGAACAATCTGTATCAAAATGATGGGACCAGCACGTACAAATTTAAGTACGCGTGGGGATTGGGTAAGAACGCACAAATTGCTGCGCAAAACAATGTGCTTAATATTGCGAATGCGTCAGCGTCAGACATTATTAGCAAGCTCAAGGGGACACAGCTAGCAGATGTTGGCACTCAATTTAACGGGGTAAATGTCAGTGCATCAAAACTGAGTCATACAGCACCGCTAACTTGGCAACCAACGACACCAGCCAATTTAACGCCAACAAATCAAGTACAAGCAACGGTGATGAACCAGGCGGGCGCAAATGTTTTAAAGTAGGGTATATTACCGAAAGGGGCGTGAAGACGTCCCTTTTTTGTCAGCAATAAATAAATTAAATGATGATAAACGCTCGTCATTTTTGTTTGACTTTTGGGACGTCTTTTTCTAAAATACAGGGTATAAAGCAAGGGGGATAACATGTTAGACAAAACCATTTATAAGCAAGTTTTCAAGGCGAGTTTTAATGCGCCAATCGAAGTTGAATTTTGGGATGGTGAATGCGTGCGTTATGGGGAGGGGGACCCAATAGCTAAAATTATAATCCATGAAGTGATTCCGGTTAAGGACATTATGGCACACGCCTCGCTCACTTTTGGTGAGGCGTATATGGACGGTATTATTGAGATACAGGGTGATTTACAGCAATTGATTACGGCTGTTTATCAAGCTAAGGATAGCTTTTTAAACCACGCGAAGTTTAAAAAGTTTTTGCCTAAGCGCTCACACTCAGAAAAAATGAGTAAAGTCGATGTGCAAAGCCACTACGATATTGGCAATGACTTTTACGCAATGTGGCTTGATCCAACGTTGACGTATTCTTGTGCTTACTTTGCTAGTGAAGAAGATACGTTGGAACAGGCGCAGTGGAATAAGGTCCATCATATTTTAGATAAGTTGCATGCCCAACCAGGCGAAACGTTACTGGATATCGGTTGTGGTTGGGGCACTTTGATTTTCACTGCCGCTAAGGAATATGGCTTAAAAGCAACAGGGGTAACATTGAGCCAACAACAATATGATTTTGTTACGGAAAAGATTGTGGCAGAAGGTTTGACTGATCAAGTATCTGTCTATTTAAATGATTATCGGGAAATTGAAAAGACCTATGACCATGTCACTTCGGTGGGGATGTTTGAACATGTCGGTAAGGAAAATCTTGGCGAATACCTTGCCCAAGTGAGTGATCGTCTGGTGCCAAATGGGACAGCGTTAATTCATGGTATTACTGGCCAACATGAAGGTGCTGGTGTGGATGAATGGATTAACAAATATATTTTCCCAGGTGGTTATATTCCAAACCTTGCTGAAAATTTGACGCATATTATGCAGACGGCCCTACAAGTGGACGATTTGGAACCACTCCGTCGTCACTATCAAAAGACGCTTGAAATTTGGACACAGAATTTTCATGACGTGCGAGCGGCAGTCGTTGCCCAATACGGCGAACGTTTCTACCGTATGTGGGATTTGTACTTGCAAGCCTGCGCCGCCTCATTTGAGTCAGGGAACATTGATGTTGTTCAATATTTGTTAACAAAAGGCCCATCAGGGACGAATTTGCCAATGACACGTGCCTATATGTATCATGCCGATGTGGCACACGGTGTGAAATAAGAAAAAGCTATTGCAGCCTTGTTGCAATAGCTTTTTTTCTATTCAATTTGTGATAACCACTTTTTTAATTGTTAACACCGTTTTAACATCATAGTTGTTAAGATAGCGTTATCAAAAAAAGGAGGCACTGCGCCATGCTGTTAACGTTTTTAGGCGGGCTGGTCGTTGTTGGCTTGGTTGTTTATTTATTTTACATTTTAATGTAATCATGATTTGGTGGCGAGATGTGATGATTATTGGCCTTATTGTGGGGCTCTCCATCCCCGTCGGGCGCTATATTGCTGCGGTGATGGCGGGGAAAAAGGTGTGGTTGAGCGCGGTTTTAAAACCAGTGGAAAAACGCATTTATCGTATCCTCGGCTACCAAGACACACCCGCTGAAATGTCGGGTCGTCAATTTGTGCTGGCAATTGTGGTGTTTAGTCTCATGAGTTTATTCGTTGTGATGGGCGTGTTAATGACCTAGCAATGGTTACCGTTTAACCCCAATCATGTCCATAACGTGCCTTGGGATTTGGCTTTGAATACGGCTATGAGTTTTGTCACCAATACGGATTGGCAGGCTTATAGTGGGGAAACCGCTATGTCCTACTTGTCACAATTTGCCGTGTTGACCACGCAAAATTTTGCCTCAGCAGCCGTTGGTGTGGCTGCATTACTGGCGGTTATGCGCGGGTTTTCCCGCCAGGAAAGCCAACCGGTTGGCAATTTTTGGGTGGATATCACTCGATTCACCTTATATGTCCTGGTACCACTGAGCATAGTCTTAACGTTACTGATGGTGAGCCAAGGGGCCGTACAGAATTTTGCCCCCAATCATGCCGTGCAAGGCATCTTATTGCCATCCGGACCAGCTTCCAGCCAATTTGCGATTTCATTGTTAGGGAGTAACGGTGGTGGCTTCTTTGGTGCCAATGCAGCCGCATTATTTCATAATCCCACAGGCTTGAGTAATTTATGTGAGAGTGTGGCGATTGTTCTCTTACCCGCTGCCCTGGTTGTCATGTTTGGTCAAATGGTCGGCCGTCGACAGGCGATGGTGATCTATGCTGTGATGCTTGGCCTCTTAGAGTTGGCAGTGATTGGTACTACGTTGTCTGAGTTATATCTTGGCCAGCACGTTACGGGTGTGGCCGGATCAACGGCATTGGAAGGGAAAAATGTTGTCAACGGTATCAGGCAGTCAGCGTTATGGAATACATTATCGACCGCCGTTTCTAACGGGTCAGTGAACGCGTCATTGGATAGTTTTACCCCGTTAGGTGGGCTGATTCCCATGTTACTCATGCAACTCGGTGAAATTGTATTTGGCGGTGTTGGTTCTGGTTTATATGGCATGTTAAGCTTTGTGCTACTAACCGTGTTTATCAGTGGTTTAATGGTTGGGCGCACACCAGAATATTTAGGCAAAAAAATTGCGGCCTATGATATGAAAATGGTTGCGTTAGCCATTTTATTGCCGCCAGTGTTAACTTTGGTTGGCACGGGAATTGCCGTGAGTTGACCGGGTATCCGATCAAGCTTGACGAATACTGGGGCGCATGGGTTCTCAGAAATTTTGTATGGATTTTCATCAATGGGTAATAATAACGGCTCGTCGTTTGCTGGGTTCAATGGCGATCAGCCGATGGTCAACGTGGTTGGCACGGTGTTAATGGGCTGCACCCGTTTTGTCCCGCTGCTGGCGATGGTATATCTAGGGGCTAATTTAGCCAAGAAAAAGCAAATGGCAATTTCAAGTGGCACTTTGCGGACAGATACTGGCCTCTTTGCCGTGTTATTGTTAGTGATTATTTTATTGATTGGGGCATTGAATTTTG
>NZ_CBDKZH010000064.1:0-8063 GCF_965300815.1 Leuconostoc sp. | reverse complement strand
CTTCTTATAGCGCTTGGCACTGCCTTCGCCAAAATCATCTAAATCAACATAAATATAAACATAACGCTTCTTCATTTCGCCTGTACCGGCCGACACAATATCAATCGGCCCCCAAGACAAGTAACCAATAACGGGAATCCCATCATTAACCACTGCTTTTTCAACTTCAGCAATGTGCGCCCCTAAATAAGCTATTCGGTAATCATCATGCACAGTCGGCTCATCAGTAGTCGTGTCAAGTTGGTCATACGCCCCAAACCCATTTTCAACAATCATAATTGGCAACCCTGGATAAAGGTCGTTAATTTCATTCAACGCATAGCGTAAGCCTTGTGGATCAATTGCCCAGCCCCAATCACTGGCTTTGATTTCAGTGTTGGGGACCGTTTCCCATTGCGTGGCCGCGTCTAATTCCGCATCCGTATCCGTCTTTGCCCGAATGACCGATGACGCATAGTAAGAAATGCTCAAATAATCCACCGTACCAGCAGCTAAATCTTCAAAATCTTGCGCCGTCACATCAGCACGCCAGCCCGTACGGGCAAATAATTGTTCCAATTCATGTGGGTAAGCGCCACGAATATGCACATCGCTAAACCAATCACGTTGCTGTCTGGCTTTTTGCACTGCCAATTGATCAGCTGGTTTTGTCGATGCAGGATAAAGCGTCCCAACATTTAACATTGCACCAATTTTAAAGTTTGGATTGATGTCATGCCCGATACGTACCGCACGGGCACTGGCAACCAATTCGTTATGGGCCGCTTGATACATCGCGGCTTGCCGTTCGTCAACCGTCATCTCTGGCGTGAATTTCAAACCAGAATTCGTCCACACGAGAAATTCTGACAGACTACTCTTTTCCGCTTGATTGGCCTGATTGGAAAGGTCGGTATCTAGTACCATAAAGCTCAATTCACCTGCTTGGAAATGGCTCCCAGCATATAATTGGCTATTTAAAATTAACCCACCACCGACACCGGTGCCTAATACCACGGCGGCACCATTTTGAACATTTTTAAGATTTCCCAGCCATAATTCTGCCAATGCTGCCGCTTTCCCATCGTTTTCAACACTAACTGGCACGGCTAACTGTAAGGCTGCCGGTAAATTCACTTGGTCTAAAAACTGTAAAGCCCCACCACCATAAATCGTTTCATCATGATGATCAACCTTGCCTGGTACCGCCAATGCCAACGCCTTTAATTTGGTCTTGATACGGCGCTACAATAGCCGTCAATTGCGCCATAAATGCCGGTAAATCCGTCGCGACGGTCGGCGTGCTATGTTTTTCAATTAATTCACCCGCACGATTAACGATGCCATACTTTAAATTCGTCCCACCAATGTCAATGGCCAAATAATTACGATCCATTTTATCACTCCTTTTTAACAGCAAACGCGACTGCTTCACGCAATGCATCCTCGGCTTGTGCGAAATCACCAACTTTATCCATAAACGCATGCGTCATGCCGTTGTAGCGTAGATATGCTGCTTGCCCACCACTTGCTCGCACTTTTTGGATAAACGCCTCACCTTGAAAACGTAATGGATCATACTCCCCAATCACAGTCAGCGACGGCGGTAATTGCGCTAGCGCCACGGTTTCCGCTAACTAAGGTGATAGATATTCGCTCGTGGCATCACTTTCCCTTATATAAATTTTGTCAATTAAACCCTCGCCAGCAAAAAAGCCTTGTAAGTAGGGCAATAACAATGCCTCATCAGCCACAGCAATGGGATAGCGCCGCACATCACTCAGCCACGCAGCCAACCGTGGATCGTGTGCTTGATAGGTCACTGGATAAAAAGCAATCATCTTGGTAATCGCGTTAACACCTAGTGCACGATCTAACAAACCTAAGCTATAAACAAAACCGCCACCAGCAGAGTCCCCTAATACGGATACCCTTGTGGTATCAATCGGCCAACCACTCTGATTGAGTGTCCAAGCAATTGTTTGATAGGCTTCCAAAAAACCTTCTGGGTAAGGATGCTCCGGTGCTAGGGCCCAATCCACTGAAACCACCCGTACATCACCCAAATCAGCTAAGGCCCGTGCTGGCTTATCGACATTATCCAAAGATCCGCCAAAGAAGCCACCACCATGATAGAAGAAAATAACAGGCACTGTTTGGTCGACCAAACGTGTCTTAACATACGTTCGCAATGGTACACCATAGGCCGTAGTCGTATCCACGATGGTTAACTCATGCGTGGCAATATCTCGGGCCGCTGGCCACCCCATTGCTGCACGCAGCGTAGCAATATCTGGGGGTGTCATGTCTTGCTGATCGACAGTTTGCGTTTGGGCCGCCACTAATTCAGCCCGTGCCTTGGGATCTAAGACCCCACCTGTTTGCGTATCTGGCACTAATTTAATGACGAAGCCATTCGTCTGATCGATTTGTGTGTTAAATTGTGTCAAAGTCCCATCCTCCTATGATGCCTTATGGTTGGTCGCTTGTAGATTACCAACGCTAACTGAATCGCAGCCAATAAGAACATCCGTGGCCACTAACAGTGTTGCTTTATTTGTTGTCTGTCCCGTTAATGGTGTGACCAAAGCTAAAATCTGTGGTGACAAGAAAACAGCCACATTAATGCCGACCAACATCAGCGCCGACGATAAATTTGAAGTTCCCACGGGCTGTACTTCTGCTACCCGTCCAAAGACGGCCGGCATGAAAATAGGTAATCCCAAACCTACAAAACTCACACCGATCCAGACCATCATCACTGTATTGGCTGAGATAATCGCCCATAGCCCCAGACCAGCAAAGATTAAACCAGTCGGAATCGTGAGCCGCCGTAAATGCTTATAGATTTTCCCATACAAGAGACTGGGCACCAAACCCAGCAAAGACATCACACTAAGTTGGGCAGCCGCCGTAGCAGCAGTCCCTAGTCCCTGTTCAACCAAGAAACCAGCTAGTTTAAGCATTAAGCCAAAGTAAAAGGCGAAAAAAGTTGCAATTAGGACAACATAGCCAAGAACCGCAACATTCGTTGTTGCTTTCTTTTTGACGGATGCTTGTGTGTTATCAGCCACTACCACAACCTTAGTCAGTTGATCAATTTTCCCAGCAAATAAACCAAACAAGATTAGCGGTACAACAAACAGCCAGTTGACATTAAAGGCCATTTGCCAGCCACTCGTGACTAACAAACCAACAACAAATGCCGCTGCGGCATTACCGACTGTACCGACAGCGGATTGAAAACCTAGCATCGTCTGCCGTTCTTCCCCGTCATAAACAGCCATGATTAAACTATAGGCCAAATTATTAAACAGCCCTACGCCAACGCCCAGCAAGAGACGAGAGATAAAAATCACCGGATATTGTGTCACAAAGACTGGTACCAAGCCCGCCAGCAGTGCTAATACTAAACCGATCAAGGTTGCGTGACGCGCACCAATGTGTTTGACAATCCATGAACTGGGCAACACGGTAATAAGTAGTGAAATGGTTGGTAACGTTGTGAGCATCTCCACTTGTGTCGGTGGATATTGTTTAAACGCCGCAATCATTGCCGGTAAGGCAGTTGAGACAGCAGTCGTCACCGTTAACACTAATGAAATTGAGAGAATCGCCAGTTTGAATAACCTAGCGTTTTGAACCGATGAATCCATATCCGATAACCTCATTTCTACCATTTAAAAAGCGCTTCAATATCTTATATTGTAAGCGCTTTCTTTTTAGAAACGACGCAATTATCGTCTTTTTTTAAGTCAGTTTGTGAACTGTTGCCGATATTTTTTGGGTGACATACCATACGTGTTTTTAAATAATCGTTCAAAGGATTTGACGTCACCAAAACCTGTCATGTCGGAAATCCAGCTAATTGATTTATTGGTATTCATGAGGTATTGATAGGCTTTATGCAACCGAATCGTCTGTAAATACTCAAGTGGTGTCATCTGTAACTTCATTTTAAAATATCAGGACAAATAACTTGTGGAGACACCAAAATGCGCCGCTAGCGCTGAAACCGTCAGACCGTTGTGGACATTTGCTTTGATATACCACAAAATTTGATATAATTTGTCGTCCTTCGCCTGAATCAAATGCGGTTTCACACCAAAATCATGGTTGGAAAAATGTAGCACTAATTCATCTAAAATGTCATAAGCTAAACGCGTAATCCGTAGGTAGTTTGTTGGATCATTTTTCACCGTATGGTGCATCGCATAAAAATAGTCAACCAATCCCGTACTCGTCACACGATCAATTCCATTAGGATGGGTAACAAAAACAAGCTCAGAAATGTTGGGTAAGGCCGTCCGCAAAAAGCATTATTAAAAAATAAGGTCATCGCTTCACTACCAATTTTTTGCAACGGAATCGTATGGATACTGGCTGAATTAATCACTAACACATCTCCGGTCTGCGTATCAAAAGTCTGACCATCAATCGCAAATTGGTCAATATGCCCGCTCACCGTTAAATTCAATTCTAATTCTTCATGCCAATGCCGTGGTACTGCATGTTGCTGTTCTTTCGCATTATGAATAATCCAATACACTGGCAAGTTCAGCGCTACCGGTTTGACAATTTCATGTGTAAACGGTTCGCCCATGTCACGATTAGCTTGCGACCTCATTTGCTGTCCTCTTTCGCACAATTTTATCTATCATATCACAATTTGAAAACGGTTACATAAAAACCGAGGCATCACCCTCGGTTCATTTCTTAATCAAATGCGGCCGCACCACGCGTCGCAATCATGTGTTGATACCAATAAAAACTGTCTTTGCGTCGCCGGTCAAATGTTCCCTGACCTTGGTCATCCATGTCAACATAAACAAAACCATAGCGTTTAGAAAACTCCGATGTCCCTGCTGACACCAAATCAGTAATCCCCCAAGTCGTGTAACCCAAAAGTTCAACGCCATCTTGAATGGCTTCATACATTTGTTGAATATGTTGCTTCACATAATCAATGCGATACTCATCATGAATCTGACCATCAGCTGTCACCGTATCAAGCGCTCCTAAACCATTTTCGACAACAAACAGCGGTACTTGATAACGATCATACAAATAATTTAACGTGATGCGCAAGCCAACCGGATCAATCTGCCAGCCCCAATCTGAACTCTCTAAATACGGATTGGCCTCACCGTTAACAAAATTACCCGATGTTTTTTCAATATTTGCGCCTGGCTCATGACGCGCCACCGTGCTCATATAGTATGAAAATGACATAAAGTCAACTGGATTAGCCGCCAATATTGCCTCATCTGAAGGTGCTATCTGCAAATTAATGCCATTTTCAGCAAAGAAACGCTTAGCATAGGCAGGATACTTACCACGTACCTGCACATCTGAATAAAATAGATTTTCGTGATCCAACTTTAAGGCCTGCAAGACATCTAGTGGATTAGGTGTTGCCGGATAAGCTTGCATTAGCGCCAGCATCATCTCAATTTTCAAATCAGGGTTCAGCTCATGCGCAAATTGTGTCACTAAACTAGAAGCAACAAACTGATGGTGCGCTGCTTGGAACCGATCTTGTAGGGTATACGCGTCATCATCTGACAGTAAAGCACCGCCCACGTAACCAGACACCCCGATAACATTGATTTCATTAAAAGTTAACCAGTACTTCACTTTATCTTGATAACGCGTGATTACCGTTTTGGAATACTTCACAAATAAATCAATTACCGCGCGGTTTTTCCAACCACCATAATTCAGTGCGATGCCAATCGGCGTTTCGTAATGCGATAGCGTGACCAACGGTTCAATATTGTATTTGCGTAATCCATCAAACACTGCATCATAGAATTGTAAGCCAGCTTCATTGGGTACCGCATCATCCCCATTAGGAAAGATACGTGACCAAGCAATCGACAGTCGAAACGTCTTGAGTCCCATTTCTGCATATAACGCAGTATCTTCTTTTTAGCGATGATAGAAGTCTGAACCCCAACGCTTGGGATAGCGTCCCTCTGCATCATTTAAAGCTGCCAAGACCTTATCTTTGCTCATTGGTGCTGTAAAATCGAGTGCGGTCTTACGATCCTTGGGATCAATGGCTACCGCGGTATCCGACGTGGCCGGCCCACGCCCACCATCTTGCCAGCCGCCTTCAAATTGATTGGCCGCAGTGGCGCCACCCCAGAGAAAGTCTGCCGGAAATTGTTTCGCTTGCATATTAATGCCTCCTTATTTTTTCAGGAAAATCAAGTCACTTGCTGTCGTGACAGTCGGTTCATTGGTCGTTTCCATTGCGACATATTGTGGCGAATTTGTCACAATAACTGGGGTTACCACCGGATAGCCCGCAGCTTGAATGGCCGCAACGTCAAATGATACTAGCTTTTGACCTGCTTTCACGTGATCGCCTTGAGCAACGTGTGCGGTGAAATATCGGCCATTTAATTCCACGGTATTCATGCCAATATGGATTAACAATTCAGCACCATTTTCTGTGACAAAGCCAATCGCATGCTTGATCGGGAACAAAATCTTTACTTCACCTGCTGTTGGTGCCACAATTTCGCCTTGACTCGGATCAATAGCAATCCCTTGTCCCATTGCCCCCGAAGCAAAGACTTCATCGGCTACGTCTGCCAAAGCAACTGTCTTACCAGCCAACGGACTCTTGATTGTTTCACTCTGTAGTTCAACCTGAGCTGATGTCCCTTGAGTACTTGACGTCGTGCCGGCAGTGGCTGGGACTGACTTATCGTAAAGCTTTGGCACTTTGACAAACATCATCCCCACAAAGCTGAGGACAATCGCCAAAATGGTGCCAATAATCATGTGCATCACACCCGTCAAACTACCATTTGGTCCGATATAAGATGGGTACATGAAGATACCCAGGCCACCGTTGATGTAAGTCAAGACCTTAAAGTAACCAAGATAGGCCCCGACAATACCTGAAGAAATAATAGAAACAATAAATGGCGTTTTCATAGGTAATGAATAACCGTAAATCGCCGGTTCTGTCACCCCAAAGATGGATGAAATAATAGCTGGGATAACCCCTGTCTTCACCTTCTTTTCCTTTGTCTTAACCCAAACACCAGTTAATGCACCTGTTTGAGTGAAGTTTGGTAAAGCAGCGGCCGCCATCAATGGTGAATAACCCATTGTTGCAATTTGCGTGATAATCAATGGGACAATACCCCAATGTAAGCCAAACATGACCAAAATCTGCCAACCCGCACCCATGGCAAAACCATACAGAATTGGGCCCATGTTATAAACAGTGACAAAGAAAGCGCCGACGGCGTTAGAAGCCGTATTAGCAATTGGTCCAACAACTAAGAACGTCAACCACAACGTGACAAAAATCGTCACCATTGGGACAAAGAACATCTTCACGTTATCATGGGTGTGGCGCTTCATAAAGTGTTCAATTTTTGAAGCAACATAAATTGCCAAAATAATTGGCAAAACCGTACTATAATAACCACCCGCTGGTATTTGAATCGTCAAGCCCATAAATGGTTTGGCAGCGGCTAAAATCGCCGTAATGCCTTTTAAAATACCGGCAGCGGCCAACGCGCCCAAAATAGGTTGAAACAGGTTTGACACGACATCAATAAAGCGATCAAACCAATTCCCCTTTGGTCCGGCAGTGTCTTCGGTATCAGCTGCCGTGTCCCCACCAACGGGGAGATGCCCCACCTTGACGACTTCATCGTAAACATCTGGCACTTGATTACCAATCACAACTTGATATTGACCGCCAGCTTTTACCACAGTGACAACACCGTCAAGTTGTTGCAAATATTCGGTATCGGCCAGACTTTCGTCTTTGAGATTGAACCGCAAACGCGTTACACAGTGCCGCAGACCATCCACATTTTCACTGCCGCCAACATGCGCTAAAATATCTTCAGCTAACTCTGTATATTTAGCCATCTTTCTTCCTCTATTCCTAAAGCTTTTACTACCTATAATTGTAAGCGCTTTCAATAAAGAGAAATCCAACTTTTTGCGGCTAAAATCGTCAATTTATGAACTTAATACAACCTAACACGACCAATTTGCCGCTTTTTTGGCTTAAAAAATAACGACAGAGGTCGTTATGTGAGATGTAT
>NZ_CBDKZH010000063.1:0-8072 GCF_965300815.1 Leuconostoc sp. | reverse complement strand
TATGATTTTCTCATTGTTTTTATTCTATTCTAATACTTTTATTTTGTCAAATGCATTTAAAATGACTGTTTTAACCACTGTCGGTCTCCAGTGGCCAGTCATCCCAGTTAAGCTCACCCAAGGACGTTACTGGCAGTTCCGTACGTACACTGATTTGATTAGCCAATGTTGTCTTCCCACTACCCACAGGACCAATAATTCTAATTTTCATGCGCACACCGCAATGCCACCTGACAGAAGACATCTGAAGCATCGTTGATTAGGATATGTTCCACTCTCACAGAAGCAATGGTCGTCATGATTGTCAGTGGTGTTTGACCCAATGCTGCGATTAACTGTTGCGCCTGCTCTGGTGTCACACCTTGTGCAATTGTCATGTGGGGTATATAGGGGATATCTTGTCGCAGGTGGGCAGCAAATATTGGTGCCTGATATAACGCATCATGCATAGCCGTAATTATGGCAGCGCCTTGATCCACAACTAGCCAAACGTACCCATTGTCAGGCTCACCAGCAACTCGGTTCAATGTGATATCAAACGCCGAAAAACGCTGCATCACATCCGTGACAACCTGTATCACTGTATCGTCTGACATGTCACTCTCAAAAGGAAAAACCAGTGAGATGTGTGGCGCAACATGCTGATACAGCGTATCATACTGTTGCCTCACGTCATGGACAAGGTCATGATTAATACGTGGTAATAATAAAATTGATCGCAATCCCATCACATTTCCCTTCCTGTTTGTCGTGATGAACCATTCAACATTAAAAATTGACTTTGGTTACTTCGCCACTCAACAAAGCATGTGAACTACCACTATCATCAACTAGTAGTAATTCTCCACGTTGCCCAACCCCAACAATTTTACCAGTGATAACGGTTTGCCCAACTTGTACTGACACGTAACGGCCTGTTAAATAAGCATGTGCTTGATAATAGGCAAGATGTTGCCCTTGTTGATAACCCGCAAAGTCGGCTTGCAAGGCTGTGAAAATCTGACGGACCAACACATTTTTATCCACATCAACGTCAAGTGCCCCAATTTTATCCCGCAGTTCGGGTGGCACCACTGTCGATAAAATATTGAGACCAACCCCGATACTGACTTGCGTGAGCTGACCTGCGGTCAGAATGCCCTCGGCAAGAATACCGGCAATTTTGCGATCCTGATAATATAAATCATTCACCCACTTCATAGCTACTTGAATACCAGTCACTTCAAAAATGACCCGCGCAATCGTTGCGGCCACGCCGGTGGTCAATAATCCGGCATCAAAACCACCGGTGGGCACGTCAAAAACAAACGTCATATACACACCGCTCCCTCGCGGTGAGAAGAATTGGCGCCCAAATTTCCCGTACCCAGCAGTTTGTTGATTGGCAACTACAGCAAAAGGCCGAGCCACGCCTGCGTTCAGCATGTCTCGACCTTTTATCATTGTTGACGCAACCACATCAAAAACTGTCATGTTTTTCGGCATGTTGTTTTGTGTCAGTAGTTGCACCATACTAATCTGTTTCTTTCTTATAGGATAGCGCCGCAACGTTTAATTCACGGTCACCAAAGCCCTTGGTAAAGCTCACTTCGTGGGACACGATAATGACATTTCCTGGGAACTTGTCAATCGCTGCCCGTAGGGCATTTTTCGTCCCTTCATCCAAATGGTTGGTTGGCTCATCTAAAATCAAGAAATTACTTGGCTTCATTTCCATAATGGCCAACTTCACTTTTGTCTGCTCACCACCAGAAAGTTGTTGCAGCGGCTTTTGCGCGTTTTCAGCGTTAATCCCTGCCGCAGCCAATCGTGTCCGCAACGCCTTTGGTTCTAGCGTTGGGAAACGATCTTGCATTTCTTGTAATGGTGTCTTTGTGTCATCATCCCATGCCAAGTCTTGGTCGAAGTAGTTAACAACGGCAGACGGTGAGAATTCAGCTGTCCCGTGCAAGGCAGGAATCACACCGAGAATTGACTTAATCAATGTCGACTTACCAGCCCCGTTGAACCCTTTAAAGACAATCTTTTGTCCCGTTGTCACTGAGAAAGTTACTGGCTCCAAGACTGGGGTCACGTAACCAACGGACAAATCATTAACTGTCAATGCGTTGGCAGATTGTGAGTTCACATAAGGGAAATTGAATTTTGCTTGTAATGTTTCTGACGGTGGATCAATCTTTTCCATGCGCGCCAGCATCTTTTCACGTGACTTCGCTTGCTTTGAAGTTGAGGCCCGTGCCTTGTTCTTGGCGATGAACTTTTGGGCCTTTTCAATTTCGCCCTGTTGCTTTTCATATTGACGCAACTGTTGTTCCGTACGCTCTTCTTTTTGACGCATCGCTTTCGTGAACGAGCCACGATATTTGGTAATCTTACCAAATGACACATCAATAATCGCGTTGGTCACTTTGTCCAAAAAGTAAAAGTCGTGGGAAATAATCAAGGCCGCGCCTTCATAGGTTTGCAAGAAATCTTGCAACCAGGCAATGTGGGCAACGTCCAGATAGTTCGTCGGCTCATCCAAAATGATGACGTCATCATTTTCCAGCAACAACTTGGCCAAAATGACTTTGGCACGTTGACCACCAGACATTTGTTCCAATTCACGATCACGACCGATAGCTTCTAAGCCCAAACCGGAGATAACGCGTTCGATTTGCGTATCCACATCATAAAAACCGGCAGCATCCAGTTCTTCTTGCATGCGACCGGCGCGGTCCAACAACTTGTCGTTCATGGTTTCCGCGTACTCATTGTAGAGTTCGGTAATGCGGTCTTGCTTATCATATAAGTCTTGATAAGCAGTGTGCAAAAAATCAACCAAATTCATGCCGTCAGGAATTTCAGCATACTGGTCTAAATAGCCAATTTTTAAGCCTTTTTGCCAGTCAATTTTCCCAGACAAGGGTAATTCTTGTCCGGTAATAATCTTAATTAAGGTTGACTTGCCGGCACCATTTTGACCAACAATCCCCATGTGTTCGCCTTGTTGTAGTTCAAAGGCTGCGTCTTCATATAAAGTTTTTTCTGCGTAGGCCATTGTAAGGCCACTGACTTCTAATAATGCCATAAGTTTAAGTTTACCATACTTTAAATCAACATTGAGTAAATATGTGGTATTTTATCCCGCTGGTTGGATTCAATAGCCGATTTTGTTTGGGCAATGATTTGGCGTGTAAAGTTAGCCATTTCCTGCATGCCAATCATTTCATAGACTGAAACCACTGACATAATCTGTTCATACCCAGCCGTAACTTGGCCCTGCAACATCATCAGTAACCCTTCATCTAAGCGTAAACGCAACCGTTCACTCGTCCAATCAATCATAAATTCATCGGCTGCCTGAATGACTTGTGCTTCAAGAGCTAACATTTCCGCCGCCCCCGCTTGATCAACATACATGAGGCCGTTAAATGCCGTGTGAATAATATCGACTAACCGCCTTTTCTCAGATCTTAATGCCGTGTAGACCCGTGCCCGTTGAATTGCCAATCGTCCTAGGACGAGTAAATCATCCGGCTGCATACCAATATAAAAAAGGGTAAATAAATCAAGTTCCAACCGTCCCCATGTTTCCGCCTTTTTTAAAAATTGTACGGCTGGTTTAACATGTTGCTGAACACCAGGATACTCATACATCTCCTTTTTGACCCCATCATCTTCGGCTGTCAGGCCGATTTTGATCATCAGACCAAAATCACGCATAAATCTGGCACTTAAGCCACCACGACCACTTGTCAAATCACGGGTCGCCCGCGCAATCATCCGATCAAGTTGCTGACGTTCGCGTATTTTACCAGACTGCACCCCCATTTCGTGCAATAACGTGTACATATAATTATCCCCAGGTTCCCCACCGAGAAACAAGAATTCATCATGACTCACACCCATGTCAGCTAATAAGCGATCCAATCGGTCTGCTGATAGCCGTGATTGGCCCTTTTCAAATTTGCCAATCAGTGAGCGTGAGATGTTTTCTTGTTCTAAATCAACAATTTTTAACCCTTTGTCTTCACGTATTCTTTTAAATGTTGCCCCGTAATCCATTTGTCACCGCCAGAAAGTAGCATATATTCGCTTTTTGATTTGTTGTTCAGTTTACTGGATAAAATGAATTTACGCAATTCAAAGGAGCAAAACATATGACATTACTTAAAAGCAACCGCGCTTTTTGCATCATGATCACCGCCCAACTATTTAATAATTTAGGCACTAGTCTGTTTAACATTGTTTTTCTCATGATCGCAGCGGCGCGCCCTCATGCCACTTTAGCAGTCACTGCTGTCGCGTTCATCACCTTTTTGCCAGATTTATTTGCCATTTTACTAGGTAATTTAGCCGACAAAACGCACGATCATTTGCGCGCTTGGTCAATCACCAGACGTACCCAAGCCACTATTTTTCTGGTGATGTCCGGCTTACTGTTTGCCTATGAAACCCGCACCGTGACCTTCATTGTGTTGCTGGGCTTAATTTTTATCAATGACATTTTAGGGCTTTATAGTAATTTATTGATGGCACCTATCTCGCGCTATATTTTAGCCCAAAAGGACATGCAAACTGCCATGAGTCTCGAACAAGCCGTTAGTATTACCATGGCCATGGTTGGTGGTTTTTTCGGCGCTGGCTTGTTTAGCCTCTTACACAACAACGCGGCCGTCTTCAGTTTCATTAATGCTTTACTGTTTATCATCGCTTGGATCGTGATGACCACCCACCAGTCGTATTTTACCGCGGCCCAGCAACAAATTAGCCAAAATCTCGCCCATCATCCCCGAACCACACTGTTTTCTGATTTCAACATCACCTTTATTTCAGTCTACCGTGATCACCTCTTTTTCCAACTCATTGTACTTGCTGCCGCTGTTAACTTTGTTAGTACATCATTAGCCGGCCTGTTTAATTTGACGTTATTACAAATGCATCAGCTTATGATTGGTAATTTTGGCACTACTGTAGCCATATTTGGTGCTGTGGAAACCGTCAGTATGTTACTGGGTTCCATTGTGGTACATGATATTTTTCAGCATATGACCACCAAACAATTAATTGGGACAGCTTGCGGCCTATTACTATTACTAGGCTTGGTGCCAAGTATTTGGCCAAATCGTCTTGTTTGGTTACTCCTAATCGCCGGTATCGGCTATGTTTCTGCTAAAATTAATCCACGGATTGGGGCTATTATGATGCAACGTGTCGCACCTGATCGTTTAGCCAGTGTTGGCGGTCTAATCAATACGTTAGTCCTCGCCACCGCACCATTGGGACAACTCTTATTTCTCAGCTTAGCCAATGTCATCACACCCAGTTTTGCTTGGCTGACCATGTCAACTTTGTTATTCATCATCGTTGGCTATACGATTTACACCCGCCATCGTGACCTTGAACGAGTTGAAAATTAGTGAAATTCAGCTATACTTATTAATATGAAACCACGTAAATTAAACATTAAAACAATTCCAGCAACTGATACGAACCGTGCCTACCGTTTTTGGCGCGATGTTTTTGACTTGCCCCAATCAGGCCATCAATCCGGCCGTCATTTAACACTAGATGGCGAAGATATTGTGTTTGTCACGGGTGAGCCAACCGATCAACTCGAATTATTAGTCCGAGATCACCAAGTAGACTTGCAAAAGCATTTGAAAAATAATTTTGTAACGTTAGTTGGCGAACCCGAAGCACGTTTTGGCAACAAGATCGCCATTAAAATTAAAGATTCTGAAGGTAATCTGATTACCATTGAAGCCAATCAGTAAAAAAGCCTGACACGATGTGTCAGGCTTTTTTACTGGTCTTAGGTTGTAACACGAGACGCGATACGGCACTTGCAATCAAAATACCAATCGCTAATGGTAGAATCGCTGAACCATCTAGATGTGTGATTTCAATCAACATAAACATGGCCATCAGTGGTGCTTGTTGTGAAGCTGCCAGCAACGTACCAGCCCCCAAAATCGCCCCTTGACCGATGTTAACGCCTGGGACCCAGTAAGACAGTACCCAACCAGCAACAGCGCCTAAAGCGCCACCAATTGAAATTGATGGTGTCAACGTACCACCGGATGCGCCTGACCGAATAGTCAAAACTGTCACAATAGCCTTTAAGCCCGCACCAACCAATAACACAATGATAATTTGCTGATAACGCGCACTCCCGCCAATTGCCAACTGCGCTAGTGACCGGCCATTCCCCATAATTTCTGGGAAGAAATAAGCAATGCTACCCGTTAAGAGTGAGACAACAGGTAATTGCCATAAAATATGACGTGTTTTAGTCTGATTTTTTTCAGCCCATTGGAAGCATTTTCTAAACCAGCTCCCCGCAAAGCCACACAGCGGTGCCAAAATGATCACAAACAAGACACTGCCAATGGGAAATTTCACATCATCTAGTAAATAATAAGGGTTAAATCCCTTCACTAATGAGCCAATCCCCATGGCGATGGTTGACATCGTCAAGCTCACGCCAATTGTTTTCAAATCATATTTTTTATACATGATTTCAACGGCAAACAGCATCCCCGTAATGGGTGCAATATAGATACCGGCAAAACCAGCACCGGCAGCTGAAGCAATTAATAGTCGGCGATCATCACTGGAAAGCGGTTCGATGTGATGACGAGACAAGAATGCTGTCCACTTTTCGGCCAATACGGCACCAACTTCACGAGGCGCCAATTCACGACCAACTGAACCACCCGTTCCAACATAAAAGATCTGGGTGAAGTCATGCAACAACGTCTGCCAGAGGGGCATTTTGCCACCAGCCAACGCCTTGTTGACACTAATGGTTGGCGTTGTTTTTGTGCGTAAAAACCACCAAATCACAGCAGCAATCACACCACCTATGACAACGGATAGTAGTCGTACTAAAGGCATTGTCGCAATCGGCGCTGGTATTTTAGCCGTTTCGCCATATTTCAAAAACAGATGTTCAATACTTTCTAAGAAGAATGACAGTACGAGCGCCCCCACACCCGATGTTATCCCCAAAACAATGGTAGAGAGTACTAGTACACTCGCATTTTGTTTAAACCATGGTATCTGACGAGGTTTGTTTGATGATAACTGATTTTCCATAACATACCGCCCCTAAACTAATTGAAATTTTAGCCTTTTTCAAAAAAAGCACAACTTTTTATATTTTAACATAAACAAAAGCATATTTTTTCACAAATTCGATCGATTAATGCTAAATTCGACCACAACATGCCTCATTATAGCGCTTCCACTAATTGCACTGGCTTTTTTTCGGCAAATTCTTAAAAAGTTTATTTTTTTCTATTACTTTTTTGATACTTCTTAAGTAAATGTTAATCGTTTGTAAAAAGATATACGTTTAACATTTACTCCGTTATAATTCTCTCTTGTTCGCTATAACACAAATCGTTAATGGGAGAAAAGAATATTGGAAAACCCAACACAAGTTAGAAAAAAACTTTATAAAGCCGGTAAAAACTGGGTCGTCGGTGGTGTTATCACAGCCGGTGCTGCCCTAGCCTTTGTCGCGGGAGCAACGACTGCTGCAGCTGATAGTAACCAAAACACAACTGGTTCACAGGTAACAGTGACAGCGCCAGAAGCCGCAACGTCAGCGACGACTACAACGCCAACGCCGACCACTGCTGCAGCAACAACGACAGCCGCTCAGGCAGATACCAGTAGTGCAACGACACCACAAACCCCTGTCGCGCCCACTACACCTGTAGCACCAACATCGGCACAACCTGCCACAACCGCAACAACGACTGAGCAACCGCAACAACCAGCAGCTGACACTACCCCCGCCCCACAAACCGGCTACGTGGAAAAAGCTGGGGCTTGGTATTATGTTAATGCTGATCAATCCTATGCAAAAGGCTTAACGACCATTGCGGGTCAATTGCAATACTTTGATGCTACAGGGCGTCAAACAAAAGGTGCCTACGCCACAGAAAATGGCAAGACCTACTATTTTGACGCCAATACGGGTAACGCCCTCACTGGTTTGCAACACGTTGCCGGTCAAACCGTAGCCTTTAATGCGCAAGGTGAACAAATTTTCAGCGACTTTTACACAGCCACTGACG
>NZ_CBDKZH010000062.1:2717-8090 GCF_965300815.1 Leuconostoc sp. | reverse complement strand
AACGTGATGCACTCATGCAAATAAAAAATTTATTCTAAAAGACTCGTTAACGCGTTTTTTTGATATAATATAAACATTGACTTTATTAGAAGAGGTAAAAAATGAGTATATTAGGAACAGTTCTAACCGTTATTCTTGCGTGGATTTTAATTGCCTTTGGTAGCTGGCTATGGGTTATTTTGTCAGCAAAATCGAGTGCGACACTGCTCAAGCCAGAAGCATTTGCGGACAAGCTAGCCAATGAAAATGCACAAATTATCGACGTGCGTGAACCTGCTGCCTATAAGCGCTCACACATTATGGGCGCACGTAACATTCCAGCGATGAACTTTTCACAAGGGAAATCTGGTTTGCGTCATGATCGTGATATTTTTCTTTATGATGATCGTTTGCGTGAAGTGACACGCGTCAGCAAAATTTTGAAGAAGCAAGGGTATCAAAAAAATCGTATGTTTATTTTGCGTGGGGGCTTCTCACAATATACTGGGAAGAAAACAAATTAAATAATCACCTCAAAAGGGTTGTGATACAGATGATGTATCACAACCCTTTTTTTATGGGCAACTAAAATGTTGATGGCTTTAAATTTTAAAGAAGAAGTGTATAATAAAAAATGTAAGCGGTTACAAAAAGGAGAAAATCATGCAATACATTAACTACTTTAACCATGATGCCTACACAAACATTGCCATGGATGCGTGGTTATTAAAGCATTTAAAACCAACCGAACCAGTTTTTGCTTTGTGGCAAAATCAACGGGCCGTCATTGTCGGTGAAAATCAAAATACGTTTTCTGAAGTGAACGCTGACTATGTCACTGAAAATGATGTGCAAGTTGTCAGACGAGTTTCTGGTGGTGGGGCAGTTTATCATGATTTAGGGAACATTTGCTTTACTTTTTTTGTACCGGTGGTTAGTAGTGCCAGCGTTGATTTTCACCAATTTGTGCAACCAATGGCAGATGCTCTAGCAGCAGTTGGCATTGACGTGACCATTTCGGGTCGTAATGATTTGGAGATCGATGGCAAGAAAGTGTCTGGTAATGCGCAGCGCTATGCGGGTGGTTATTTAATGCATCATGGCACATTGTTGTGGGATACCGATGTGGATGCAATGGTAAGGTCGTTAAACGTGGCTGACGAAAAGTTTATGTCGAAAGCAGCAAAGTCAGTTCGCGCACGAGTGGGTAATATTAAGGATTATGCCCCTGATAATTTGACCATCGATGAATTTATCGCACAATTACGCTATTATCTCACTAATGAAGGGCGAGATGGGGAATATCAGTTAACCGACACACAAAAAACGGCGATTTTAGCCTTACGTGATCAACAGTTTGCGCAGTGGTCATGGAATTATGGGCAAAGTCCGGATTTTATGTATCACAACCATGCGAAATATCAAGGTGGCAGCATCGACGTACATGTTAATGCGGTTGATGGCAAAATCACTGATATTGATTTCACGGGTGACTTTTTGGGTGTGCGTGATTGGCGTGAGATTAAACCACAATTTATTGGCTTACCGTTTACCAAGACTGCAGTGGCTGGCGTGTTATTAGCAAATCAAGATGGCCAGTACTTTGGCACGATCACGAACGAGGAACTTTTGGCAGTATTTTTTCAGAAAGATGAGGTAGAAACGCATGTCTGATATCACAGTAACAAATGAGAAAATTTTGGACTTTAGTGGCCAATTAGCGCTACAGGATGAGACATTTCCAACGCTACAGATTTTAAATCCTGCGGGTGAGATTGTTGATGAAGCTGGTTTAGCGCGTGCAGACCTGTCATCGGAAGATTTAGTCCAAATCATGCAGCGGATGTTGTTGAGTCGACAGTTGGATATTCGGTCAACCAAGCTTGCTAAACAAGGGCGCTTTGGCTTCTTTGCGCCAACAGCTGGCCAAGAAGCCTCACAAATGGCATCTTCTTATGCCTTTAATGATAATGATTGGCTTATGCCAGGTTATCGTGACATTCCACAAATTATTGTGAAAGGGTGGCCGATTTGGAAAGCGATTCTTTGGTCACGTGGTCATGTATTAGGTAATGTGTTCACAACGGCAGACGATCAACCCGTCAATGCTTGGATGCCACAAATTATTATCGGCGCGCAATACGTTGAAGCAGCTGGGATTGGTTTAGGACTCAAAACGCGACAAAAAGACGCGGTTGCCTATGCCTATACGGGTGATGGCGGCTCGTCACAAGGTGACTTTTATGAAGGTGTCAATTTAGCTGGTGCCTATCAAGCCAATGCCGTCTTCTTTATTCAAAATAATGGCTACGCCATTTCAACACCACGTGGGTTACAAACGGCGGCCACTCATTTGGCGGCCAAAGGTTGGGCTGCTGGAGTACCGAGTGTCGTGGTTGATGGGAATGATCCAATTGCCGTGTATTTGGCGGCTAAGGAGGCGCGTCAGTGGGCAGTATCAGGTAATGGGCCAGTCTTGATTGAAACGCTGACAGATCGCTTAGAGCCGCATTCAACTGCGGGTGACGATCCATTGCGTTATCGGACACAAGATGACATTGATGCTTGGTGGGCAAAAGAACCACTCATTCGGAGGCGCCAATTAATGACCGATCAAGGCATTTGGGATGAGGCTAAGGAAACGGCCTATATTGCGGAAGTCAATGCTTTAATTGATGAGCAAATTAAGATTGCAGATAATGTGCCAAAGCAAAAGATTTCTGATTTTATTAAAAATACACTTGAAGTCCCAAGCTATGCCATGACGGAACAAATCGCAAAGTTTGAAAGTGAGGGAAAGTAAAATGGCTGTTAAAAGTTATATTGATGCTGTCCGTGAGGCAATGGATCTTGCCCTTGGTCAAGACGAGAACGTCCTCATTTTTGGTGAAGATGTTGGCAAAAATGGTGGGGTGTTCCGAGCCACGGATGGTTTGCAAGCCAAATACGGCGAAGATCGGGTGTTTAACACGCCTTTAGCTGAATCAGGTATTGGTGGACTTGCCATTGGCTTAACCACACAAAATTATCGGCCAGTGATGGAAATTCAATTCTTTGGTTTTGTGTTTGAAGTGATGGATTCCATTGCTGGGCAAATGGCTCGTAATCGTTTCCGTTTTGGTGGGACAAAGCAAATGCCAATTGTGGTTCGCGCACCCTATGGCGGTGGCACGAAGACACCAGAAATGCATGCGGATAATCTCGAAGGGATTGTGGCCCAAATTCCTGGGATTCGGGTCGTGATGCCGGCTAACCCAGCAGATGCTAAAGGCCTACTGCTCAGTGCAATCGAATCAAATGATCCTGTGGTTTTTTTGGAAAACTTGCATCTCTATCGTTCATTAAAAGGCGATGTGCCAGAAGGTTACTACACAACGCCACTTGATCAAGCAGCAATTGCGCGTGAGGGCAGTGATGTGTCAATCATTTCCTACGGTGGCGGAGTACCAGTCGCGTTGAAGGCGGCAGAAGCCCTAGCAAAAGACAATATTTCGGCCGAAGTTCTAGACTTACGGACGGTTTCGCCACTTGATATTGCGAGTATTGGTGCCACAGTCCAAAAAACTGGTCGCGTGGTTGTTGTCCAAGAAGCCCAACGCATGGCTGGTATTGGTGCCAATGTCATGAGTGAAATTGCTGAGCGCTTTATTTTAGATTTGAAAGCACCAATCGGTCGGGTGGCGGCACCGGACTCAGTTTACCCATTTGGTCAAGCTGAAAACGATTGGATGATCAAAGCAGATGATGTCGTGGCAAAAGTGATGGAGGTTGTGAATTATGACTGAGATTTTTAAAATGCCAGATCTTGGTGAAGGGATGGCCGAAGGCGATATTACGTTATGGCTGGTTAAAGTTGGCGACACGGTTGCCATGGATGATCCCGTTGCCGAAGTGCAAAATGATAAGTTAATTCAAGAAATTTTATCACCCTATGCGGGGAAAGTCACCAAGTTATTTGTCGAGGCGGGGGCAACTGTATCTGTCGGCGATCCTTTGATTGAATTTGATGGGGATGGCAGTGGGGGCGCTGCGTCAGGTGTTGCTACTGCAACGCTAGAATCAGCATCTGAAATGGCATCGGTTGCACCTGAACCTGAGCCAACACGGTCGACACCCGAACCTGCTACCAGCACGGTTCAGACGGTGAATGGGCACGTCTTGGCGATGCCTTCAGTTCGTCATTTGGCGTTTGAAAAAGGCATTGATCTCACGCGAGTGCCAGCCACTGGTCGGCACGGTCATGTGACCTTGACCGATGTCATGAACTTCCAAGCAGATACCACAGCAGCGCCCACACCGGTGGCTGCTGTGGCCCCAGCGGCACCAACCCCACCAAAGCCTGCAGATAACAAGCCAGAACAACCTGTTGCACCAGCGCCACTACATGAAGGTCGGCAACCAATGACACCAATCCGGAAGGTCATTGCCAAAGCGATGGCCAACCAGAACGCAACGATTCCGGCGGTCACTAACTTTGATAGTGTTGAGGTGAGTCAGTTGGTGGCACATCGTCAACAGTTTAAAGCACAGGCGGCTGAACAAGGGATTCATTTGACTTACTTGGCTTATGTGGTGAAAGCGTTGGCGGCGACGGCTAAAAAATTCCCAGAAATTAATGCCAGTTTGGATATGACCACCCAAGAAATTGTTTACCATGATGAGGTTAACATGGGGATTGCGGTGAATGCACCGTCTGGTTTGTTTGTACCGGTCGTGGCGCAAGCTGACCGGAAGTCGATTTTTCAAATTGCCAAAGAAATTGCCATCTTGGCCGATGCCGTGCGTGATGGGTCGATTTCGCCTAAGCAAATGCAAGGCAGCACGATGACGATTTCTAACCTCGGTTCAGCACGAGGCACTTGGTTCACACCGATTATTAATGGCCATGAAGTGATGATTCTTGGCTTAGGCTCAATTGTCAAGGAGCCAGTCGTCAATGCAGCTGGAGAAATTGTGGTGGGTCAGAATATGAAATTGTCCTTAACTTATGATCACCGGTTGATTGATGGTATGTTAGGTCAAAGTGCCTTGAATTATTTGAAGCAGTTATTGGCCGATCCAGCGTATATGTTGATGGAGGTGTAAGATGGTTGTTGGCGCACAAGCACGTGAAATTGATACAGTTGTGATTGGTTCTGGGCCTGGCGGTTATGTGGCAGCCATTCGTGCCGCCGAATTGGGGCAAAAGGTGACCATTATTGAGCGCGACGCCATTGGCGGCGTTTGTCTGAATGTCGGCTGCATTCCATCAAAAGCGTTAATCCATGTTGGTCATCGCTACCAAGAAGCCCAATCAGACACACCATTTGGTCTGACAACCAGTGGGGCAACCTTAGATTGGCAACAAACCCAAGATTGGAAGCAAAATCAAGTCGTGAATACCTTAACCAGTGG
>NZ_CBDKZH010000062.1:0-2617 GCF_965300815.1 Leuconostoc sp. | reverse complement strand
TTGATTGAAATTGCGGATAACATGCAGACGAGTGTGCCGCATATTTATGCCATTGGGGATGTGACTGCAGGGCCACAACTGGCCCATAAGGCGAGCTTCCAGGGTAAGATTGCCGCTGCAGCGATTGCGGGGGATCCGCAAGCACATGACCTGCATTATGGGTTACCAGCCGTTGCGTATACGCAAGTTGAGCTGGCAACTGTTGGCGAGACACCAGAATCAGCCCAAGCCAACCAACTGGACGTTAAAGTGTCCAAATTCCCCTTTGCGGCCAATGGTCGTGCCATTTCAATGGGTGAAACGGCGGGATTCATCCGCTTAATCAGTGATAAGACCACCAATGCAGTGTTAGGGGCGCAAATTGTTGGCCCAAGTGCTTCAGATTTGATTTCAGAGTTGGCTTTGGCCATTGAAAATGGCCTGACCACACAAGATATTTCATTGACGATTCACCCACATCCAACCTTGGGTGAGGCGATTATGGATACCGCTGAATTGGCAGATGGATTACCCATTCACATTTAACATGCAATACTGACATAAGCAGCAAATGACGTTGCCAACACTTGGCAACGTCATTTTAATTCTAGGAGAGTTATGGTTTATATTACAACAAACGACAACGTACAATTAGCCTATCACGTTTATGGGATTGGCCAGCCAATTGTCTTAATTGCTGGCTATTCTGGCAACCAAGCGACGTGGACAGCACAAATTCCGGCATTCGTAGCAGCCGGGTATCAAGTGATTACTTATGACCGCCGCAATCATGGGCAGAGTGATCAAGTGGCTTACGGCATGCGGCTATCGCGTCACGGAATGGATCTCGCCACGATTATCTCAGCTTTGGCACTCAAACAACCCATTTTATTAGGGCATTCGATGGGCGCCAGCACAATTTGGGCGTATTTGTCACTATTCGGGGATGCTGACATTCGTGCCGTGATCACTGAAGATCAAATTCCCAAAATGATTCAGACAGCAGACTGGCCGTATGGTTTGTTAGGGGCTGATGGACAACATTTGCAGGCGGCCTTGACTCAATTACCCGTCACCAAATTGACCAACATGAAGCTCTCGGCTGACATCAAACGTGCCATTGGGCAACATTTTCAACCTTTTGATTTCAAATTGAATGCCCCGTTATTACTGAATAGTGCGGTGCAAGATTGGCGGGATGTTTTACGGCGTGAAGCGGTGCCACCCTTGTTTATTGCGGGTGGCCAGTCACCATTATGGCCAGCTGAACATGCCAAAGTGTTAGCACAGATGACGGCGCATGGGCAATACGTCATTCTGCCTGAAGCCGGCCATATCCCCCATATTGAAGATCCAACGACGTTTAATGACGCCGTTTTGACTTTCTTAAAGCGTTTATAAAAAATTAACGGCCATAGTTGTTTTTTTGTTGACTAATCAGTCAACAAAAACTATAATCAAGGCATGGGAAGAAAAACAAGTTTTGATCACGATGTCGTTATGTTACAAATGAGTCAAGTTTTTGCGCGCTTTGGCTACGCAGGGACCGCACTGGATGATTTAGTGGCCGCAACGGGTGTCTTACGAGGCAGCTTATATCGTGCATTTGGTAGTAAACAGGGGATGTTTATTGCGTGCCTGACAGCAGGTTTAGCCAAACAGCCACAATCAGAATTAACTTGGCGTTTGATTTTAGTAGCATTATTAGAATTAACCCAAACAAGCACAGCCGTTCGGACGTTGATCCAAAAATGGTATTGCGAACAAGAGGCGACAACAGTTCTCGCACAGTTAGGGCAACAACTATTGAATCAAAGTGGTATTTTAAAGGAGGCATTACCAGATGGAAAACACAGTTGAATTAACAGCAGATATGTTAGTCGTGACACCAGTTGGAATAACAAAAATTGCTGCGTTAAAAGAAGCCGTACGTGTACCAAGGGCGCATGTGGTGGGCGCTTCGATTGATGCGGGCATCCTAAAGGAAAAGAAAGGGCTACGTATGCCCGGGACAGCTATTCCGGGCTATTGGGCGGGGACTTTTCGTAAAACAGGCGAAGAAACGTTTTTTAACATTAAACAAACAAGTGAACCAGTTGTGATTCAGCTCAAAGATGAACGTTACACCCGCTTAGTAATTGGTGTCGCGCAGCCACGAGAACTCGTCAATCAGATTAATAATTGGGTGGCGGGACACGATTAAGTTGATGAAACGTCTGTTGGTCATGAAAAAAGGATTAGCTGATGTGCTAATCCTTTTTGTGAGTGATCGGTTATATTTTTGCTTGCGTAATCAATGGTTAGCAATTAAGCAAACAAAAAAATCAGCCGTTAATGGCTGATTGGTTTTAAAAGCGTGATTGATGTGCCGCGATGCTGCGACGAATAGCTTGCTTTGACACTTCTTCGTGTTGTGCTTCAGCTTCTTCGGCTGGCTTGATAACTGTTTGGCGATACCCAAGTGCAGAAGCAGCAGCAACAAGGGCTGATCCAATAATACCAACGATAACGCCTGACTTAAATGACTTCATAATCCCTCTCTTTTCTTACGTTTTTCTAAAGTCTATTATCAACTATTTTGACGTATTTGTAAATGAATTTAGTATAATAAAAATTATGACAAAACAAACACAAATTA
>NZ_CBDKZH010000061.1:7261-8543 GCF_965300815.1 Leuconostoc sp. | reverse complement strand
CCTTATCGATGCCATCCATTACCGCGTTAGCCGCTGATATGACTACCCTGAAAAATCGCGCTCGCGTGATTGGTTGGTTATCTGCTTCTTTTAGTGGCGGGATTATTTTGGGGCCCGGCATTGGTGGTGTGTTGGCCAATATCGACCTCACCTTCCCCTTTTATGGGTCTGCTGTGATGGGCTTGATTGCCTTTATTGTCTTCATCTGCTTCATGCCAGCTGAATCACAACTACGCTTACACCAAGATCCAACAAAGCCCGAGGCTGAGCTCGTAACGCCAGCGCCTAACTTTTGGTCAGTGGCCTTAGTAATGTTGCTCCTGATGATTTTGGTGGCTTCCTTTGGTCTGGCAGCCTTTGATAATATGTTCTCACTTTATTTCCATGATGTCCGTGGTTTTGATTTAGCGGAAATCGCTTGGTTCTTAATCGTCAATGGTGTCATGTCACTGATTTTCCAAGTGATCTTCTTTGATGCGTTAGTCCGCCATCTCGGTGAATTACGCGTGATTCGGTTAAGCTTCATTGCCGGATTTGTCGCCATTATTTGGATTTTATTTGCCCAAAGCAAATGGGAAGTCTTTATCGCTACCTTAATTGTCTTTGTCGGCTTTGACGTCTTACGGCCTGCCATTACCACACTGCTGTCGCACGTTAACGAAGCACAACAAGGCTTAATTAACGGCCTTAATATGTCGCTGACGAGTATCGGTAACATTGTCGGCCCGATTTTAGGTGGCGCCTTACTTGATATCGACGGTAGTTTACCATATGCCTTCGTGGCCGTTATTTTAGCCATTTCCAGCGTGTTAACCTTAACCGTTCGGTTTAAACCTAAAACCGTCTAACCAGTTGTATCGCAACTGGTTTTTTTTGCGACAAAAAAAGCATGATCACTTGCATAACAGTGATCATGCTTTGACGGGATGCCGACGAGAGGATTCGAACCTCCGACCCCAGGTTTACGATACCCGTGCTCTACCAACTGAGCTACATCGGCAAGTTGATAACCAAAAGGTTATCCAATACTCCGACTGCCGGGCTCGAACCGGCGACAACCTGATTAACAGTCAGGTGCTCTACCAACTGAGCTAAGTCGGAATAATTGCTTAACACAACTATTTAATTATGCCAGCTTTGCCATATTTTGTCAACACTTTTTGACGGAAAAATGCGCTAAAAAATGACACAAAAAAAGCAAACCGTTTAAGGTTTGCTTCTCATAAAACTCCGACTGCCGGGCTCGAACCGGCGACAACCTGATTAACAGTCAGGTGCTCTA
>NZ_CBDKZH010000061.1:0-7161 GCF_965300815.1 Leuconostoc sp. | reverse complement strand
CCAACTGAGCTAAGTCGGAATAATTGCTTAACACAACTTAATTATTATATCTAATAATCCATCGTTATGTCAAGCCTTTTTATCATTTAAATTGAAAATATTTTAACGCATTGTTGGGAACAACAAAACATCACGAATCGTGTCAGAGTCTGTTAGCAACATCACCAAACGATCAATTCCGATACCCAAACCACCTGTTGGTGGCATACCGTATTCCAAAGCTTCGATGAAGTCTTCATCAATGTTTTCAGCTTCATCGTTACCATTTTCGCGTTCGGCCACTTGGGCTTCAAAACGGGCACGTTGGTCGATTGGATCGTTCAATTCTGTAAAGGCGTTACCATATTCGCTACCCATAATGAATAATTCAAAACGGTCCGTAAAGCGTGGGTCTTCTGCATTACGCTTAGCCAATGGTGACACTTCAACTGGGTGCCCATAGACAAATGTTGGTTGTACCAACGTGTCTTCAACAAATTCTTCAAAGAATGCGTTGATAATGTGGCCAACACCCCAATACTTTTCGTACTTCACGTGATGTTCATCAGCCAACTTTTGAGCGTCTTCAACAGACATATCTTGCCAGAAATCAACCCCTGTTTGTTCCTTAATTAAGTTAACCATGTGCTTACGGGCAAACTTTGAGCCAAGATCAATTTCTGTTCCTTGGTAAGTAACCTTCAAATCATCGGAAACAACAGCGGCCGCTGCCTTGAAAATCCCTTCCGTTTCATCCATCACATCGGTAAAGTCCATGTACGCCGCATAAGTTTCCATGGTTGTAAACTCAGGATTGTGCTTAGGATCCATCCCTTCGTTACGGAAGATACGGCCAATTTCATACACACGTTCATAACCACCAACAACCAAACGCTTCAAGTACAATTCTGTAGCAATACGCATATACATATCAATGTTGAGCGCATTGTGGTGCGTGATAAATGGTCGTGCCGCAGCACCACCAGCTTCAGTTTGCAAAATTGGTGTTTCCACTTCCATGAAGTCTTGTGAATCCATGTAAGCGCGAATAGCTGAAATAATCTTTGAACGCAATTGGAACTTTTTGAATGAGTCTTCATTGGCAATCAAATCCAAATAGCGCTTGCGGTAACGTGTTTCCACATCGGCAATACCATGGAACTTATCTGGCATTGGGCGCAAAGCCTTCGTCAAATGTGTTAATTCAGTCACCAAAACCGTTAATTCACCGGCTTCAGTTTTCATCATAATCCCCTTAACACCAAGGAAATCACCAAGATCTGCCCGCTTAATGATTGGGTAGTTATCACCCAAATCGTCACGCTTAGCATAAATTTGAATCTTACCAGAAACATCACGCAAGTCAGCAAAGATGATCTTACCAGCGCCACGCTTAGCAATCATACGACCAGCAATCACAACTTCATGTGGTTCAGCTTCTAATTCTTCTAATGTACTGTTATCGTACAAGTCATGCAATTCTTGCGCCTTTGCTGTGCGTTCGAATCGCTTACCAAATGGATCCAAATGTAAATCGTCAACAAGCGTTGCCAACTTCTGGCGACGGGCCAACATTTGATCGTTGAGGGCTTTTTCTTCTGCCATATGTTTAGAGTGCTCAAATTGAGCACGTTTCCTCCATTATATTCTGGCGATACTCACCAGTTGTCAAAGTTTTCACTAACATTAACTATACCAAAAATTAGAGACAACCTCAAAGGTTAGTCACGATTATTCTGGTTGATTTCAGCGACAATCTCACGCAATTCATCAGATGTGAAGAAGTAACGCTTACCTGAGAACTTACCCACAATTTCCGCGCCGCCATCTTCATCAATCATGGCTTGGACTTCTTCAGCTGGCAACGTTGTCAACATCTCACGATAGGCTGCCTTCGTTGGTTCTGCTGCCAGACCAACCCCAGCGACTTGCAAAACGTCAACTTCGCCTTTGCCAAAAATTTCTTCTAACATTTCAAGCGGCGTGTAGCCTTCAACCAACATCTCAGTCAACGGCTTCATGACCTTGAGCGCCGCTTCTAATTCATTAATCGCCTCATCAGTTGCATCAGGCAAAGCTTGTACAAGGAAGCCACCAGCAGCCCCGACCGTGTCGTCTTGGTTCATGTAAACCGAAACGCCGACAACAGAAGGAATTTGTTCTGATTGTGCCAAATAGTACGTGAAGTCATCCCCAATTTCACCGGAAACCAGCTGACTTTGGCCAATGTAAGGATTAGCGTAAGGCGCAAACTTAGTGATTTGCAAGAAGCCATTTGTGCCAACTGCTTTGGCCACATCGAGTTGTCCCGCATCATCAAAGATAGGTTCAAGTTGTGGATTCGTCACATATCCCCGCACACTCCCCTTTGCGTCAGCTTCGACCACCACATTACCGATTGGCCCGCGACCATTAATTTGAATCGCTAATCTTTCTTCACCCTTCAACATCGATTGTGCCGTCAACGTTGTGGCCAACAAACTACGGCCTAATACAACGGATGCTAAGCGGCTTGTATCATGGATTTCGGCTGCTTTACGCACCATATTTGTGCCGTTTAAAGCATAAGCACGGAAAAACTTATTCTTGGTCACTGTTTTAATGAATTGATCTGACATGTTATACCCTCTATATTTACTGTGAACGTCGTCACACCCTAGTTAAAAACTGATTTCAAATAAAAAAGTTGACGTAACCGTCAACCTCTATTTTACTTATTTTAATCGCGCTTGTCATCTATTGGCGCATCATCTAAAGTTTCCGCTTCTGATTCATCATCAGGTTTTGGTTCTTCATGATGTTCATAGCGTGCTTCAGCCTCTGAATCCTTCGCATCGGCAGCTGCCTTTGCTTCTTCAAATGACTTTGCTGTCGCAACTTCGTCATCATCTTGCACATCTTTACGGGTAAAGTGGCCTGTTTCATAGATGTCCTTGATTTGACGTTCGTCCAATGTTTCGACTTCAAGCAAAGCTTCGGCAATCGCCACCAGCTTATCCTTATGTTCAGCAATCACTGAGGTTGCATCATCATAAGCTTCTTGCGCCAAACGGCGAACTTCTTCATCAATCAAACGTGCTGTTTCTTCAGAATAAGCATGGTTACCAGCTTGTTCAGTATAACCAACACTGGCATTACCTTCTAGTTGCACCATGCCGACCTTCGTTGACATCCCAAAGGCTGTGACCATTTGGCGTGACAAGTTAGTCGCTTGTTGGAAATCGTTTGATGCGCCTGAGCTGGCTTCATTAAACATAAACATTTCCGCAGCACGACCACCCATCAAACCAGCCAATTGTTCCTTGGCTTCCGAGTAACGCAAGTTGTAACGGTCGTTCTTTGGCGTCATCAATGCATAACCACCAATACGACCACGTGGGACAATGGTTACCTTACGCACAACTGATGCTTCAGAACGTACCAAACCAACCAAGGCGTGTCCGGCTTCGTGGTAAGCCGTTGTCCGACGTTCTTGTTCAGACATGCCACGGTTTGTCTTTGCTGGTCCTTGGAAAATACGATCTTCAGCTTCATCAATATCTGCTGCATCAATCTCTTTCTTGTTGCGACGGGCGGCCAACAAGGCAGCTTCGTTTAACAAGTTTTCCAAATCGGCACCAACGTAACCCGGTGTCTGTTGCGCAATCGCTTTCAAATCAACATTCTTAGCCAAAGGCTTGTTACGAGCGTGAACATTCAAGATTGCTTCACGTCCCTTAACGTCAGGTGCCCCAACCAAAATCTTACGGTCAAAACGGCCTGAACGGAGCAAAGCTGGATCCAACACGTCTGAACGGTTCGTTGAAGCCAAAATGATGACACCTTCTGATCCTTCAAAGCCGTCCATTTCAATCAAGATTTGGTTCAATGTTTGTTCACGTTCATCGTTTCCGCCACCCATACCGGTACCACGACGACGACCAACCGCATCAATTTCATCAATGAAAATGATTGCTGGTGCAGCCTTCTTGGCGTTTTCAAACAAATCACGGACACGAGAAGCCCCAACACCGACGAACATTTCGACGAAGTCAGAACCAGACATTGAGAAGAACGGTACACTGGCTTCACCAGCAACCGCCTTGGCAAGCAATGTCTTACCTGTTCCCGGAGGGCCTTCAAGCAAAACACCCTTTGGAATGCGAGCACCTAAGCTCACAAACTTCTTAGGTGACTTCAAGAATTCAACCACTTCAACCAATTCTTGCTTTTCTTCTTCGGCACCAGCCACGTCAGAGAAGCGTACTTTGTTATCCTTCGGGTCAGATGGCTTGGCTTTTGACTTACCAAAGCTCATCATGCCACCTTGGCCACCCTTACCACCAGCTTGGCTCATCATCATGTAGAAGACACCAATGATCAGCAAGACTGGCAAGAATGACACGAGTAAGTTCAACCAGAAACCAGATGATTCTTGTTGTTTCGCAACTAATTCTGTCTTAGTGTCAGCTGCAGCACGAGAAACGGTTTGTAATGACGCATCATTTGGCAACAAAGTTGACGTAAACTTTGTCACCTTTTGTGACTGCTGCAAAATATTCAAGCCCTTGTCAGCGGTCACTTCTTGCGGCTTACGGTATTCCCCAGTAATGTTGTAAATACCATTACCTTGCTGCACTGTAATTGATTTAAGTTCCTTATCGTTCAGCGCCTTTATAAATTCACTTGACGTTAATGTCTTAGATGTTGACTTATCGTTTCCGAACAAGCCATAAATCATCCCAACAACTGCAAGGAAAATAAAAATGTAGAAAATCGAACTTTTTAAGAAACCATCTTTTGGATTATTTTTCATTAATTTTCCCCAATTTCTAGAAGTTAGTCAGAATAGACTTCTTTTTTCAAGATACCAACGTACGGCAAATTGCGGTACATTTCTTTGTAATCCAATCCATACCCAACAACGAATTCGTTACGGACGTCAAACCCAATATAATCCGCATCAATTTCAACTTTGCGGCCGCCCTTTTTATCAAGCAAGGTCGCAACTTTGATTGAACGCGCACCACGGTCAGCCAGCAACTCTTTCATAAAGAGCAATGATTGGCCAGTATCCACGATGTCTTCTAAAATAATGACGTCACGGTTGGCCACATCAGAACGAATATCCGTCACTAATGTGATTTCATCTGTGCTGGCAACACCGCCATGGTAACTTGAGACGTTAATAAATTCTAAATCAACGTATAAGTCAACTTCACGCAACAAATCAGCTGTCCAAAGGTATGCCCCCTTTAAAACTGATAGTACCACTGGCTTTTCGCCAGCATAATCTTGTGTAATTTGCTTGCCTAGACGTACTGCAGCATCATGAATGCTTGCTTGGTCAAACAAAATTTCTTGTATATCGTTATCCACTATTTTTCCTCAATTCGCCATGCTAGCCAATTTGGCATTGCATCTTGTTTGATGGCAAAATCTTCGCTAACGCGCCAACGTTGGCGAATCTTCACCGCAATAACCTCATTTTCAGGGGTCGCCAAGACTAGCATGTCTTGCCGTTCAGCAGGTGATAATTTCTCGTCAATCGCTAGTCGTCGCAACCTTTTGTGCCCATGTATGAGAGCAAGTTTATCACTAGTTCTCACTGGGCGCAAGTCCAAATGTGTCGTGGGTTGCTTTAAGGTAAATGCAACACTGAATGCGGTTTCATTTGGGGACTGATTCGTCCATCGAAGGGCGCCATCAGTGAATTTTTGCCATTGATTTAATTTTAACATAGTTGGCGGCAAAACTTGCACCGGATTTGCCGTTTCTATTATGTTTTCTAACTGTAATTGTTGGTAAGATTTCACAATTTGCGTTTGCTGTGACAAACGCACCGTGCCCGTTGGTTTTTTGTCGTTATGCAACAATTTGACGACTTGTGCCAGCTGCGCTTGTTTAATCCGGTAAATGCCCTGTTGTTGCAAAAAAACGGTGAGCGTCGGTACGAGCCAACGTGACGGGATAGCCGGCCAATTCGAGGCGAGTAACGGCACATAGTCGGCAGCCGTTTGGGTAATCAAATCAGATTGGGCCTGAATTTGTGCCGCCATCGCATTAATATGTGTCACAGCCTGTGGATTAATCTGTTGCAAGGCCGGCACGACCACGTGGCGTAACCGATTGCGCGCGGTATAATCGGGATCATCATTGGTCTGATCATGACGCCACGTTAACCCGTGCGCCTGTGCATAACTCATTAACGTTTGCTTTGTTATCCCCAGAAAAGGTCGGCGGATTTTAGCCCGACTAGCGGCCATCCCCGCCAGTTGCGTCACTTGACCACCACGCACTAACTTTAACAAGACCGTTTCGGCTTGATCGTTGGCATGATGTGCGACAGCAATGGTCTGCGTTTGGTATTTGGCACCCAATGCCTCAAAAAATCGATAACGCAATGCGCGCGCCTGCGCTTCAACACCTGTTGTCGGAATATCATCCCATTCACATAGCTCAAATTGCGCCTGATACTTTTGTGCCAATTTGGCCACAAAAGCCGCATCCCCGTCACTCTCAGCACGCAAATGATAATTGACATGCGCGACAATGAGTTGGGCTGTGGGTAAGTGCTGGCGCAAAGCGTGCAGCAAAACGACAGAATCGACGCCACCAGACACGGCGACGATAACGGTCGGTTCCCAAGTTTGCGCTTGTAATTGTTGTTGGATTTTTTCAATCATGATAGAAAAAGCACCCTTAAGGTGCTTGTTAGTTATGGTCTGACGGTAGATTATAAACAATCTCACCTGATTTCGTATAGCCATACTTATCTCGCAAAATCTGTTGTAGATAAGTTGGATCGTTTAAACGCTTCTGATCAGCTTTTAACTCGCTGTTCGCTTTTTTAACCGCAATTAACCGTGATTGCGTTGTCGTCAACGTTGCGTTGGCAGCGTGTAGCTTAACTTGACTAATCAATAATTGTACCGCAAAAATTGTCGCAAAAATGGCGCCAAAGAACAGGATTCTTTTTTCACGGTTAGCGTGCGCCTTTTGATAATGACGCTTCGCCTGCATGTTAGCTGGTTCAGAATTCCGAATAATTTGTTGTATTTCTGGATGAACACGCTGCTTATTCAATTGTCTTCTGTTGTAAGTCGACATGAATTTCACCTAATGATAGTTTGTCACGTTCTTAGGATTTTTTCAATATTCTTTAAACTTACTTAAAAATTAAGCGTTTGCGTCATCGCTATC
>NZ_CBDKZH010000060.1:0-8546 GCF_965300815.1 Leuconostoc sp. | reverse complement strand
AACAAGATGTGATCACCAGCCAGTTGCGTATAATCAGTTAACTTAATCACCGCTAATGGCACCCCAAACTCATCGGTTAGACGTTGCATTTCTGCCTTAAGATAAGCCAATCGGGGTGTCAATAAGACAATATCTGGCTGCACCGCACGCAATTGCTCGTCAACATGGGAGTGGGAAGTCACAACAATCGTATAGCTTTTTTCTTGTGCCGTGGCTGCTTTTTTTATTGCCGACACCAGTCGGGTGATCGTTGGCGTCTGATCACCAACTAACAGCAATTTCTTGTTACCCATGGCCATGTGATGTTATCTCCTTCATGCTAAAGCTTATCATTTTAAATCCAGTATAGCGCGATTTTTAGCAAAAAGTAAGCGCTAACATGATTAATTGTAACAAAAAAAGTTACGAGACAAAATCGTAACTTTTTAAGCTAGTTATTCAAAACCTTCGGTTAATGCTTCCGGATAGAATTCACGAATAATTTCTGCTTCGTGCTTTGATAATTCTGGGAAAGCTGGATCAGCACCCAAATCTTCGTGATACATACGATCACGTGGTGATACACCGCCGGCCGCATGAGTGACCTTAATCCGAACACCATCATAAGACTTGGCATCGCCAGCTTGTGCTTCGTCTTCGATGTGCAACTGTGATACCATCAACAAAAGTCGTACATCGGCGTTAAGATCAGACAACATTTTTGCCTGTTCAGCGGTCAAATACAACGTCAACGCTGCTTCTGCGTTCTTACCAATCAATTCAGCTGATCGTGCTTCTTCTAATGCCTTATTGACGGCATCACGCATTGTCATAAAGGCAGCCCAGTTGGCCAATAAGTCACTGGTATCTCCAAGATCTTGCACTTCTGGCATTTCTGATAAGTAAGCGAATGCTGCTGTTTCATTTGGCAAGTATTCCCATACTTCTTCAGCTGTATGTGGCAAAATTGGCAACATCAACTTCGTCAATGCCAACAATGTTTCGTAGAAGACGGTTTGCATTGAGCGACGCGCATGACCCGTTGGTGCTTCAACGTAGACAACGTCCTTGGCAATATCCAAGTAGAACGCTGACAAGTCAACGTTAACAAAGTTAATCATCCGCTTAAAGATATCGTTAAATTGATAGTTATCGTAATAACCACGAATATCCTTGACAAAGTCGTTTAACAAGACTGAGAAGTATTGATCATGGCCAGCACGGTCGGCAAATGGCACAGCATCTGTTGCATAGTTAAAGTCAGAAGTGTTGGCCATCAAGAAACGCAATGTGTTACGTAGCTTACGGTAACTTTCAGACACTTGCTTCAAGATGTCGTTTGACACTGGCATATCTTGTGAAGTGTCCACAGAAATTGTCCACAAACGAAGAATTTCAATCCCCATTTGATCCGCCACATCAAGTGGTGAAATTGTGTTCCCTAATGACTTTGACATTTTGTTGCCGTTACCATCAAGCGTAAAGCCTTGTGATAACACATTTTTATATGGTGCATGACCAGTTGCCGCCACTGACGTGATCAATGATGAGTTGAACCAGCCACGGTATTGATCTGATCCTTCCAAATACAAATCAGCTGGATAATCAAGCTGTTCACGCGTGTTCATGACCCCTGCCCAAGATGAACCTGAATCAAACCACACATCCATAATATCTTCTTCCTTAGTGAAGATACCATTTGGTGAATGTTCATTGGTGTAGCCTTCTGGCAATAAGTCTTTTGCGTCATGTTCAAACCAATAGTTTGAGCCATACTTTTCAAACAAATCAGCAACATGATTAATCACTGCTTGATCAAGAATTGGTGTTTGATCTTCCGCATAGAAAATTGGCAATGGCACACCCCAGACACGTTGACGTGAGATAACCCAGTCACCACGGTCACGAATCATGTTGTACAAGCGCTTCTTACCCCATTCTGGGTAGAAATTCACGTTGTCCAATTCATCTAAGATATTTTGACGGAACTTTTCAACTGAAGCAAACCATTGTGGCACGGCACGCCAGATGATTGGCTTCTTGGTCCGCCAGTCAAATGGATAAGAATGGGTAATCTTTTCCTTGGCCAAGAAAACATTGGCTTCAGATAATTTGTTAATCACAAGACCAACGACGTCATCATAGAACTTACCTTCAAAGTCTGCACCAGCATTCTTAGTCATGTAGCCCTTTTCGTCAACTGTCACCGCAACTTCAAGACCGTATTCTTTTCCAACGTTAAAGTCATCTTCACCAAATCCAGGTGCTGTATGAACTAATCCAGTACCAGAATCGAGCGTGACGTGATCCCCATTCATCACCAGTTCTTCAACGTCTTCATCCCATGGGTGATAAGCTGTGATACGGTCTAATTCACGGCCCTTGTAAGTAGCGAGTACTTCATACTTGTCCCAGCCAAACTTAGGCGCAATGGCTTCTAATCGACCGGCTGCCACGACGAATTTACGCGTTTCCCCTTCGGGTTGCACCACAACATAATCCATGTCAGGGCCAAGCGTGATACCACGTGAAGCTGTTACCGTAAATGGTGTTGTCGTCCAAACCACTAAGTACGTATCTGAATCAAGAATACCCTTGCCATCTTTCACGCGGTTGGCATAATAAAGTGACGTTGAATCAATATCATGATATTCAATTTCCGCTTCAGCCAAGGCTGATTCAGACGACCATGACCAATAAACCGGCTTTGAGCCCTTAAAGATGTAACCCTTACCAGCCATTTCACCAAAGACGCGAACTTGCGCGGCTTCAAATTCTGGTTGTAGCGTAATATACGGGTTTTCCCAATCGGCCATAATGCCTAAGCGCTTAAAGTCTTGGCGTTGCTTATCAACTTGTTCTAAGGCAAAGTCCTTGGCCGAATCACGCCAAGCGGCCTTTGGCATTGACTTGCGATCGTGGCCGGCTTTGGTAAGTTGTTGTTCGATTGGCAAGCCATGCGTATCCCAACCTGGTACATATGGGGCATAGAAGCCCGCCATATTCTTATAACGGACAATAATATCCTTTGAAATTTTGTTCAAAGCGTGACCCAGGTGAATATTCCCATTGGCGTACGGTGGGCCATCATGCAAATTAAAATGTGGCTTTGTTTCGTTTTGTGCCAAACGCTTTTGGTACAAATTTTCATCATACCACTTTTGTTGGCGTACTGGTTCTGTCTTAGGCAGTGACCCACGCATTGGAAAATCAGTTTTTCCTAAGTTCAATGTGTCTTTATATTTCATCAATTGTCTCCTATTTGATTTTTTTCAAATGATAAGCCATAAAAAAGCGTCCCTAGGCAAATGCCTAGGGACGCTTTCGCGTGGTACCACCCAACTTCGGGTGCATAAAACACCCCTCAAGTCAGTGTTAACGATCTGCACCGTTTGAACTTACTATTTGTTCAGTCCAACAAACTCAATAACTGATCTGAAAGGTTACAGGGACGGTCATCTCCAACCACCATGACTCGCTTGACGTATGTTAACCAATCTTTCTGTGTTACGCTTTTTATTAATTATGATCTGGCGTTTCCGCTTCGGGAAACACGACAACTGGCCCTTGTTCAAATTCAGCGACTACTGCTTCCGCAATCACTTCTTCTTCAACAACATCATCAACTGATGCTGCTTCAACAGTCACTTGCCCAACGCGGTGAGCTGTCGCTTCACCCATTGGTAAACGATGAACAGCTTCCGCTAAATCACCATTTTCTAATAGTGTACGCTGTTGTGCCAATAATTTCAAGAAGGAATCTTTGAAACTTTCCACTTCGGCACGCAATAGGTTTTGTTCAGCGACCAAGGCAGCATTTTCTTCTGCAAGATATGTCGCTTCTGCTGCAGCCTTTGTCCGTGCATCGCTAATAATCTTTGTCGCAGATTCTTGTGCGTGCATCAATTGCTTTTTAACTTCAGCATCAGCATCTTGCTTTAAGCGATCAGCGGCCTCTTGGGCAACAAAAATTGATTGGTTAACTTGTTCGCGCTTAGCTTCTAATTCATCCACGCGAACTTGTAGTTGTGCATTTTCATGCACTAAGCGGTCACGATCTGCAATGAGTGCTTCGTAATCACTGTTGATTTGATCCAAAAAGGCATCAACTTCAGAGGCAACATACGCACGTGAGCCCTTTTTAGTAAATTCATGATTTAAAATTTCATCTGGTGTTAATCCCATCATCGTCTCCTTTTAAACAAAACGCTTTGCCATGTTATCGATGAATAATATGAAAAAGTGCTTTAATTTTATCTTTTTTACTGTAGCCATCCAGGATAGCCAGCTTTACCCGACCGTACTTGCGAACGGAAATCAGATCACCAACTTCAACAGTGTGATCAGGTTTAGCCTGTGTCACCCAATTCAAACGCACTTGTTGTTGTGTGATCAACGTTTTCGCTAAGCTTCTTGAGATATCAAATGTTGCTGCAATAACCGCATCTAACCGTAACGAAGGCAGTAACGTAAAGGTTTCTTCCCAATCATCCTGCGCTGTGATCGCCTGTGTCAACGGTAACACTGTCCAAGTGATTTTCACCCGACCAATCATCGTCACAGTTTGCTGAATATAGGTCAGCATTTTACTGTCGACAATGATTTGCCACCGTTGGTCCTGTCCAAGAATATCACCCACGACTGCTCGTTTAATGCCGGCATGCATCAACGCCCCCAAAATGGCTGCGTGATGTAATTCAGTAAACTTTGTTGGATAATTAATTTCCAATACCGCTAATTCAAACGCTGTCTGATCAATCTCATAAACTGCTGGCGCAATGATTGCCCGTTGGCTTTCAGCACCCGACACACCACCATCAAAATGGCTGGTTAAATCATCAGCTCGGTTAACCAGCGTTGTCAGAATGTACTGTTCTCTTGGGTTTAAAAATGGTGTGAGAATTGTACGATATTCATCTTCACTTTGCCGAATCCAATCACTCGCAAGTTGAATAAACGGTGCTTCTTCTGGTCGGAAATGCTGCGTAATAGCTGTTGTTGCTTCTGCCATATTAGACGAACAATAACACAAGATGTGTCAAGCCACTGACGGCAAAATTCAAAGCCAAAATAGCGATAATTGGTGACAAATCTAGCACACCAGCGATTGGCGGAATGAAACGGAATAAGTTCAAATACGGTACAACGATTCGTGCAAGCCACTGGCCAACACGAGATTGTTGCGCACCTGGCAACCATGTCATCAAGATGTAAATAATAATTGCATACTCGTAGTAACGTGCAATTCGAATAACCCAACTTAAAATTTCAAGCATAGCTTAGTACCGCGTGTTGGGTTCCAAATTATCAGTTAATGTCCCTGAAATTTCAAATGTATCAGGGGTTACTAAAAAGATGGATTGTCCAATACGTTCAATTTCACCATTAACGGCGTAAACTGCGCCACCCAAGAAATCCAGGATGCGCTTCGCTTGCGCTTCGTCAATTTGTGTGAAATTAACAATGACGGCTTCGCCACCCAAAATTTGAGAGGCAATGGCCCGTGAATCAGAATAAACTTTTGGTTCAAACAAAGCAATTTTGCTATTGGCATTGTTTGGATCTGTCGTCATTGGTTGTGCAGCTTGTGGGCCTTGACGTTGAAAGTAAGTGTTTTGTTGTGGGTTTGCTTGTACAGGCTGTTGGTAGGCTTGTTGGGGCTTTTCTTGATAACCCGTGCCATATCCTTCTTCATATACATCGTCTTCTTCATTACTGAAGAGCCGTTTTAGTGTCTCGCCTAATGCCATGGTTTCTCCTTAACCGCGTTTGTTGGTGCTCTATTATGGTCAACATCATTGCGCTATCACATCGCAATAGTTATCACATAATCGTTGTCTTGCCAACGAACACGCCTTTATTAACGTTTCTTAAAGAAAGGTGGTTGTTCGTCTTCATCTTCAGTATTTGAAAAGTCGACTGGTGCTTGATTTGACGTTGGCGTGTTAAAAACATCAAATGTTTGCTTTTGAACGCCATCAAATCGTTCGTCTTCAGCAAAGGCATCCTTTGACGCCCCACTCATGTTCCAATCAGCGAATGGATCATTTTGTGTTGGCGTTGGGTGCGCTTGCACATTATCTGCCACCAGCTTTTCAAATACAGAATTTGTTGCTGCAGCTTGTGCTGCGTCAGCAGACGGTGTGCCAAATAGGTTAGCTGGCTTTGCCTTTTGCGTTGGTTGCTTTGGCGCTGCTTCGCTGGCGCTTTTTTGCAAACCAGTCGCAATCACCGTCACGCGAATTGAATCGCCAAGGTTTTCGTCAATTGACGTTCCGAAGATAACGTTGACTTCACGACCAGCTTCTTGGGCAATCACTTCTGAAGCTGTTTGTGCTTCAAACAATGACATATCCAAGCCACCAGTAATGTTCAACAAGACATCTTCGGCACCTGACATATCCACTTCAAGCAATGGTGATGAGATGGCTTGCTTTGTCGCATCCGCGGCACGTGTTTCACCACTTGCTTGACCGACACCCATCAAGGCAGGACCGGCATCTTGCATCACAGTCTTCACATCAGCAAAGTCCAAGTTGATAAAGCCTGGGTTGGTAATCAATTCAGAAATACCACGAACACCTTGAGCAACCACTTCATCGACCACCTTAAAGGCTTCTGACAAAGGTGTGCGCAAATCGATACGATCCTTCAAACGTTCGTTGGTAATCACAATCAATGAATCAACTGATTCTGACAAGGCTTGCAAACCTTCCGCAGCAAAACGACCACGCTTTGGGCCTTCCCACTTAAATGGTCGCGTTACCACGGCCACTGTCAAAGCGCCTTGTTCCTTGGCAATACGAGCCACAACGGGAGCAGCACCGTTACCAGTACCACCACCCATGCCGGCTGTAATCACGACCATGTCGGCACCAGCAAGGGCTGAAGCAATGTCTTCAGCTGATTCTTCGGCCGCTTTTGTCCCACGTTCGGGATTTGAACCGGCCCCCAAACCACCTGTCAACTTTGGGCCAATTTGAATTTTAATGTCAGCCTTTGACTTATCTAAGGCTTGCACATCCGTGTTAGCCACGATAAATTCAACGCCATTGACACCTTCTTCGATCATATGGTTAACAGCATTTGATCCACCGCCACCAACACCGATAACTTTAATGATTGCGCCAGCTTCTTGGGCGTCATCAATTGAAAAATCCATGAGTTGTCTCCTTAACTATGTTAATCTTCGCTAAATAAATTTTTGATTGATTGTGTCAAACGGCCAAAGAACCCTTTTTTGGGTTGCACATCTTCACGACCATATTGGTAATGGTCAAATGGCTTGGCGTTTGCATCAGTTGTCTCAACGTTTGTCTGTGGCGTCATTGAAATTGTCGCATCAGATTGCACGTAGGCTGTGTTGTCGTGTTGGGCCATAATCACTTGCTTGATGACTTGTTGCGTCATACTTTCACGCGAAGCAAACATGGCATAAGCCATGGCGCGCGTGTATGAAGGATGGCGCAAACCGATTTGATCAGGTACAAACAAGCGAACATTCTCACCAAGAATGGTTTTCGCAAAGTCAACCATTCGAGGGAGTGCGGCATTGCCACCGGTTAAGACAAAACCACCTGGCATATTCAGTCCGTTAACGGCCTGTAATGGTTCAAAGGCACGCGTGAAAATTTGTTCTAAACGAGCTGCAATAATTTCTGACAAATACTTTTCAGAGATTGTTTGTGGTTGACTTTCACCAACCACATCGATCAAGAATGTTTGGTCATCACGCGTTTGAGTTGGGTCAGCAAACCCATAATCGCGCTTAATACGTTCAGCATTTGCATATGATGTGCCCAAAACAGTCGAAATATCCTTGGTGACGTTGTCGCCACCTTCCAAATCAACTGTATTAAACTTAAGTTTCCGATCATGAATGATAGACGTTGTTGTCTGTCCACCACCCAAATCGATTAATACTGTGCCAAAGTCTTGTTCACCGTCATTTAAAATACTGGTCCCAATTGCCAACGGGGCTAACACGAATTCACGCAATGAAACGCCGGCTTTTTGAATGGCAATTCTTGTATTATCTAAAATTTTACTTGGTCCAATATAGGCTGTGCCGCGCATCTCAAGCCGCACACCAATCATTTCATGGGGGTCTTTGATGCCATCAAAACCATCCACGCTAAATTCATCAACAATCACATCGATGACGTCACGATCAGCTGGTAAGTTATTTGACAAAGCTTGTTGTGTCACATGTTGTACATCGTCATAGGTAATGCGTTTATTTTGATTGGCAATGGATACTAAACCATCCACATGAATCATTTCGATTTGGTTAGCTGGGATACCCGCGACAACCTCATTAATTTGAATATTTGCTTTTTCTTGCGCTTGATCGATGGCTTCGCGAATTGCACTGGCCGTCGCATCAATATCAACGATTACGCCTTTACGTAAACCACGTGATGGTGCAGTACCCGCACCAATCACATTAAACTGGTTGCCAGTTGTCTGTGCAATCACAACTTTAATTGATGTGGTACCAATATCTAAACCAACCGTCACGCCTGCGTTATTCATGCGTTGTGCCCCTTTACAAAATTATTTTTTAT
>NZ_CBDKZH010000059.1:4593-8583 GCF_965300815.1 Leuconostoc sp. | reverse complement strand
TGTTAACCATTGCGGTATTTACTCCAAAGATTTAGATTTCATTATAATTATTAATTTTTAGATTTGTCTTTATACAAATCTTAAGAACATTTACTAGTATAACTGTCGAGTATAACGCCAATATTGATCAAATTTATCAATCATGTAACTTTGTTACAGAATCATTACAAACGCCGAAAAACCCTATGATGCCAACATTTATCGCTCCTAAAATTCAAATTTTGCGTGCCTTTTTGGACAAAAAAACACCATAATTCGGTTCATTTTTGATCAGATTACGGAGTTTTTTAAATCTTTTAATTTATTAGGCGTCTTAACCTTTTCTTTAAAATTCCAAAAGTAAGCTACCATAGGTGAACCCAGCGCCAAATCCAGTTAATAACACGCGCTTGCCGGTAAGATCAACTGCTTGATTGAGTTCATCTAACCCAATGGCAATCCCTGCTGACGATGTGTTCCCGTTATGCACCACGTTTGTCGCAAATTTCGCCATTGGTTCATCAAGGGCATTGGCAATGTATTCAATCAAACGCAAATTCGCTTGGTGCGGAATAAAATAATCCACATCCGCTGGCGTTAAGTCGTGGCCGGCCAAAAAATGACGAATATGTTGTGGAATGCGGGTTGTGACTTCATCATAAACCGCGCGCCCCATTTGTGAAAAAGCGTCAATTTTTGGATAATTGTCAGCTGACAATGTCTTCAAAGGGGCGATGCGACCCGAATGGACCACATCGGCATCTCCAATTGTGTGCATCTCTTCACCGGCAACCACACCATCATCCGCAACAGCTGTCAACACCACAGCGCCTGCACCATCGCCAAAAAAGACCGTGCTTGTTCGGTCAGTAAAATCCATCATTTTAGAATTGACTTCAGCTGAAATCACCAAGGCATTACGATACATCCCCGAACGCATAAACTTATCTGCAGTACTGAGTCCGAAAACAAAACCAGCACAAGCGGTCATAATGTCATACGCCCAGGCATTCTCCGCTTTTAAATTACGCTGCACTAAAGCAGCAGTCGATGGCGCTAAACCATCCGGTGTAAACGTCGTGACAATAATTAAATCAATGTCTGCTGCCGTCAGCGACGTTTTAGCCAATGCGCGTTCTGCCGCTTTTGTGGCCAAATCACTGGTATTTTCACCTTGTAATGAAATATGTCGTGTTTTAATCCCTGTGTGTGATTGAATCCAATCATCACTTGTATCCATAATTTCAGCAAGATCATCATTCGTCACAATATCATTTGGGACATAATGCGCACTTGCTAATATTTTACTTCCGGGCATCGTTATTTCCCCTCTAAACAGCTGTAACGGGACATATCATTTATCAAATTCAGACCTATTGGTCGTCACATTGACAAACTTTACCACGTTACACCCTCTTTTTATACTTATATTATTGTAGCGGATTTTATATAATACGCAAGTTGTTTGCCGCATCGCGCCATATCATCGTCGTCTGAACTGGTTGCGTATTATGCCAGTTAAACATCTCATAAACACTCATCGCTAAAACATCCGTTGATTCAAACGCAGCCTGTAACCGACTGCCAACGGGTAAAATACCTAATAAATCCCGCCACAACTCGTGTAACGTCGTGACATCATCCCCAAATGTCCATTGGAGTTCATAATCTTCACCAGCTTTAAAGACTAATATTGCGGCAACCACATGTTGTTTTGCCAATCTCACTATACTATGCTCAGGATCAAAATCTTGATGACCAAAGAGCCATTTGTCATAGTCAACGTTTGCTACTGGTGGATTGAAACGATGCGTGCGTTCATAATGATCACGCAATAATAGGACGAGTTCTGTTTGTAAATCACTGTCTAAATCAGCCACCGGCACCACCGGTTCGCCAGAAAAATCTCGAATATTTAATGTCGCAACATAGGTTTGACTCACACTTTCAAATCCATTATCAGCCAAAAATCCCCGACTGATTGGATTAGCAACAGACGCTATGAGTCCCTTTTGTTGTTGACGGGCACGTGCTTGTAGTGCCCAAAGTGTGGCCGCATCAAGATCATCTACTTGCGTGAGTTGATCGTACTGTGGATGATCAGGATCGGAAATAACGGTCATTGTCATAGGTTTTATCCTGTCTCTATCAAGTCACCAACCAAAAAGTCAGTTCAGAAATCTGAACTGACTCTTTAATGGTTTACTTAGTTGCCTGTAAGGCTTGTAAACGTTCTTGTGTCGCAGCTAACTTTGCTTGCCAATCGGCTAGCTTTTCTCGTTCAGCGGCAACAACGGCTTCCGGCGCTGAGTTGACAAATTTCTCATTGCCTAACTTGCCTTCAGCACGCTTTACTTCGCCAGTGAACTTCTTCACTTCACCTGACAAACGTGCAATTTCTTCATCAATGTCAATCAATTCAGCTAATGGCACATAAATTTCGGCCCCTGAAATAACTTGTGACATCGCCAAGTCTGGTGCGACAATATCGGCACCAATCGTTAATGACTTTGGATGCGCAAAACGATTGATATAGTCCGCGTTATCTTGGAAAATCTGCACCAAGCCAGCATCTGCTGTCTTAATCAACAAGTCAATTTCTGTTGACATTGGTGCATTGGCTTCTGAACGAATATTACGTACTGCCACAATCAAGTCTTGCAATGACTTAAAGGCTTTTTCAGCCGCCACATTCGTTAATTCTTCGTGGACAACTGGGTAACGGGTCACAGAGAAGTCCGCGTTTTGACCCGCTTGAGCTGGCATTTCTTGCCAAATGGCTTCCGTGACAAATGGCATAATCGGTTGCAAAAGACGTAATGTTTGGTCAAGGACATAGGCCAATGTTTGTTGTACTGGCGCCTTATCCCCGTCACCGTTCAACGTTTCCTTTGTCATTTCAATATACCAGTCGGCAAAGTCTGACCAGATAAAGTTATACAATTCACGGCCGGCTTCACCAAATTCGAACTTGTCAAAGTTACGGGTCACATTTTCAACGGTCGTGTTCAAACGTGACAAAATCCATTGATCAGCCAGCGTTAACTTATCCAAATCAGGTAATGTTGATGGGGTATCTTCTGACAAATTCATGATGACATAACGGGAAGCATTCCAAATCTTATTGATAAAGTTCCAGGCAGCGTCCATCTTGTCATACGTGAAACGCACATCTTGCCCTGGCGTTGAACCCGTTGCCAAGAACCAACGCAACGCATCGGCACCATACTTTTCAATCACGTCCATTGGGTCAACACCGTTGCCCAATGACTTTGACATTTTACGCCCCTCACCATCACGAATTAAGCCGTGAATCAAGACATTTTTAAATGGCCGTTGACCAGTAAATTCTTTTCCTTGGAACATCATCCGGGCTACCCAGAAGAAAATGATGTCATAACCCGTCACCAACGTGTTGGTTGGATAATAACGGGCATAATCACCAGTCGTATCTTCGGGCCAACCCATCGTTGAAAATGGCCACAAGGCTGAACTAAACCAAGTATCTAAGACATCTGGATCGCGTTCCCAGCCTTCGCCTTCAGGTGCTTCTGTACCCACGTAGATTTCTTCTTCGTCAGTGCCCTTATGCTTGTACCAAGCCGGAATTTGGTGTCCCCACCAAAGTTGACGTGAGATGACCCAATCGCGAATGTTTTCCATCCAACGCGTAAAGGTATCTTCAAAACGTGCTGGGACAAATTCAACTTTTTCATCCGGATTTTGTTGCATTGCCAACGCTTGTTCAGCCAATGGTGCCATTTTCACAAACCATTGCGTTGATAAGCGTGATTCAACCGGCACACCAGTCCGTTCAGAATGACCAACGGAGTGCACAATCGGTTCAACATTTAACATGTAGTCGCCAGCTTCCAGATCTGCCACAATTGCTTTACGTGCTTCAAAGCGTTCCATGCCGTTGTATGGACCAGCCAATTCGTTCAAATGGCCATCATCGGTCATCGTGTTGATCCGTTCCAGATCATGGCGGTTACCCACTTGGAAATCATT
>NZ_CBDKZH010000059.1:0-4493 GCF_965300815.1 Leuconostoc sp. | reverse complement strand
CATCAGTGAATGGGTACTTCACGTGATAGAATGCGCCTTCATCATCTTGATAAATAACTTCGATATCCGATAAAGCTGTTCGTGCTTGTGGATCCCAGTTAATGATATATTCACCACGATAGATTAAGCCTTTATTATAAAGGTCAATAAAGACTTTGTTGACAGCCTTGTTCAAGCCCTCATCTAACGTAAAACGTTCGCGGTCAAAGTCGAGTGACAGCCCCATCTTACCCCATTGTTGCTTAATCGTGGCTGCGTATTCATTCTTCCAGTCCCAGACTTGTTCAACAAACTTTTCACGGCCCAAGTCATAGCGTGAGACACCTTCACCACGCAAACGTTGTTCCACTTTGGCTTGCGTAGCAATACCGGCATGATCCATACCAGGCAACCACAATACATCCAACCCTTGCATTTTCTTTTGACGAATAATCATGTCTTGCAGCGTTGTATCCCAAGCATGACCCAAATGCAACTTCCCCGTGACATTTGGTGGTGGGATTACAATGGCATAAGGTTCTGGTTCTTGTCCCTGAATGGCTTGGTTAGATTCTGGTGCAAATAACTTTTTTTCTTGCCAATGGTCATAACGGCCTGCTTCAACAGCCGTTGGGTCATATTTTGTTGACATATCAATGTCGCGCATAGTATTCTCCTTTTGTTTATGATACAAAAAAATCGTCCTAAAAATAATATTAGGACGATTTTCACCGTGGTACCACCTGTATTGCTGATCGTCTGTTTTTAACACAATAATCAGCCACTCTTATTATTCAACTTGTTAACACTTAGCAACCTTGGGCATTAACATGACTGATTCACAGCACCATCAGCTCTCTGGGCATGTATTTGCTTAATCCTCTAAGATAAGCATTATCTTACTAGAATTTCAGCTGTTCGTCAAGTCCCTGCTTAGGTGACGCTATTTGACGTATATAGGCTACCGGATTAAACACTGCATTTAGTAGCGGCCATTTTCTCGTCCCATAAATCACCATGAGGCTGGTTCCCCAGGCAAAAGCAACCAACAACACTAGCAACAACGCATAGTAGTTAACACCTAGTTTTAGCAGGAGTACTCGCCCAATCGAAGCCATCGGTGCGTGCACCAAATAGATAATCAGTGAATACCGCCCATACGTTGTAAAGTATCGACTCACAAGCCCACCACGATTTTTTTGATACAAAAAAAGAAATAGTGGCACACTAGCCAATTTAGCCCAGACATCAGTTGTCGTCATCATATCGGTCGTAAACCAATCATGCCCTTGGTGCATTTGCCAAGCTAACCCACCAACAAACAAGAGACCACTCAAACTGACGGTTAACCAATGTGTCAACCAGGTCGGGCGTTGCTTGAAGACATAGCCGATATAAAAACTGCTCGTCCACATCAAAACGCCCGTTAAAGCATAAGGCAATGCTGTCGTATGCGTGACGGCAAGCCACAAAAATAAACTATAAATGATGCCTTGGATAAGGCGCGATAAACGCAATAATGTCAGTAAGCCGACAACCCCATACACAAAAAACAACACATACAAATACCAGAGATAGCCGATAGGTAGCGCATAAATATGTGCTAAATCTTGCCATGAGTTCAGATGATGTACAGCCTGTGACCCGTGCTGCAAACAGACATAAAGCACTGAAAAAATGACATATGGCACTCCGAGATTCACGAGTTTTTTCCCGATACCGATAATATATTGTCGGCCATTTTGCGGCGGTGTATAAACATAGCCAGATAACGCAAAAAAAACTGGCATCACAACTGTAAATAAGACCCCCATGATATTGGTCGAAATGTTTTGTTGTGCTGGAAATTGTCCTGTTTTATACACACCTTCAACAACATGAACAATGACCACCAAAAAGATGGTGACGCCTTTGGCAAAATCTAACCATGCAATTCTTTCCGCTGCCACAGCAACTCCTTTATTTACCAGCGAGTGACCACCATTACTTAATCCCGATACTAATCCGTAAGGCTTGGGCAACTTGTTGCATTTCGTGTGAATTAGCGTTAAGATGCGCAATTTTATCACGTAATCGTCGCTTATCAATTGTTCGCAACTGTTCAGCTAAAATCACGGAATCACGTTTAATGCCACCTAAATGTGCCGGTAGCAAGACATGCGTGGGTAATTTTGGTTTAGAAATTTGTGACGTGATAGCGACAACAATCGTTGTTGGCGAATTAGCATTCCCCACGTCATTTTGCACGATAAGTACTGGCCGTACACCAGACTGTTCAGAACCAATACCTTGCTTCAGATCAGCATAGAATACATCACCACGTACCACTGTTTGATAGGCTTCTTTCATTCTTATTCTCACTTACTATGTACGCGCTCATAGCGCTTTTCATTGATAAATTCTTGGTAATCTCGGTCCAAAAGTTGTTAAAATCTCATGCGGAATTGTCTGTGCATATTGGGCAAAGTCTTCGACCGTGATCTCAGCATCACCATCTTGACCAATTAAGATCACCACTGTTCCCACTGGATAGTCACGATCTAAGGTAATTACAATTTGATCCATCGTCACGCGCCCAATCACTTTTTCTGCATGACCATTAACTAACACAGTCATCCCACCCATTCGTCGAAGATAACCGTCAGCGTACCCAATGGGTAAAGTAGCAACCCATTGCGGTTCTGTCGCTGTATAAGTCGCACCATAACTGACTGATTCGCCTGCTTGTAATTGGTGAACCGCCCCAATTCGTGACTTTAACGACAATACATTTTTAAGTGTTACTGGCATAGGTAATTCTGGTGCACCTGGATTATAGCCATACAATACCGAGCCGACCCGAATGGTGCCAGTCTCAATTTGATCATGATGCCACAAGGCAGACCCTGAATTTGCTAAATGCCAATAGTGTTTTGGAATCCCAACAGCAGTTACCCAAGCATTAAAATTCGTCACTTGTTGATCATAATAGGTTTGATTGGTATCATCAGCTGTTGCAAAGTGGGTAAAGACGCCACTCAGTTGCAAACTTGGAGTATTTAACACCTTATCATACATTTCCTGCAACGCTGCCTCAGAGTGGGCCCCCATGCGTCCCATTCCTGTATCAACTGCTAATTGGATCATGAGCTGATCGTCTGAGCTAAGCAACTGTTCAGCCTCATCTAACCATGCCAAAGTCCCAACAGCCGGTGTTAACCGCTGTGACACCATCACTGGCACATATTGCACGTCTTGAACGCCTAGTAAGATAATATTAAAATCATCGTATGCTACTTGCTGGCGTAATGCTACGCCTTCAGCAATCGTGGCTACGGCAAAGTCACGTACCCCAATTTCATACAACGCAGTCGTCACTGCTACTGCGCCGTGACCATAGGCATCAGCTTTGACTACAGCTATTAGACGCGTGGCGCTAGCATGCGCCATAATCTGTTTGGCATTATATTGTATCGCTGCTAAGTCGACTGTCAGCCAAGATGGCCGCATCATTAGTAACTCATTACTATTTGTCATGACAAAACTCCACGTTTCGGAAATAGCTTCAAGCTCACTCTTTCCCAGATTGTTAGCCGTTCAATCACAACGACTGTATTGACGAAATCACCACTATGCGTAATCGCCACGTGTATCGTATATGGGAAATTTTTAACCAGCATAACCGGTCGCCCATTTTCCTCGTTTAAAATCTCAATATCGTGCCAATGGACTTTAGCGCCAATACCGTAGCCAGTAGCTTTTGAAAAAGCTTCCTTCGCAGAAAAACGCCCGGCAACGAATTCATGATAGTGTTTACCATGACGTTCACTTGCCTGGCGACGTTCTGCATCAGTCAAAATTGTCGTCATAAAATTTTCTTGACGTGTTACAATTTGCCCAACGCGACTAATGGATTCTGTATCATTTCCAATACCAATTATCATATTCCTATTGTAACAAAATGTCCACCATTCACCAAGTAGCAAGCAGATCTTAACAGTGTTAATAATCAATACAAAAATAAAAAGCAGTATCATCATGATACTGCTTTCGCGATGCCGTCGGTGGGAGTCGAACCCACACGGTGTTGCCACCACTGGATTTTGAGTCCAGCGCGTCTGCCAATTCCGCCACAACGGCATAATATAAACCCTACTGGCTTATTAGGGCGGTAGAAGGGGATCGAACCCTCGCATGCTGGATCCACAAACCAGTGTGTTAACCACTTCACCACTACCGCCATGGCAGGGATAGAGGGAATCGAACCCCCATCAACGGTTTTGGAGACCGCTATTCTACCGTTTAACTATATCCCTACATTTATAAATCTCAGCTAAACGCTGATATAACATGGTAAGGAATCGCACCTTACATAACACTGGCTTGTTCATGTTTGTCAGTAATTAGCGGTCACAGCGGGGCTCGAACCCGCGATCTCCTGCGTGACAGGCAGGCGTCCTAACCAGCTAGACCATGCGACCAATGGACGCTACAGGGATCGAACCTGTGACCCCCTGCTTGTAAGGCAGGTGCTC
>NZ_CBDKZH010000058.1:0-8585 GCF_965300815.1 Leuconostoc sp. | reverse complement strand
AATTTATATTTAATAAAGGTGAAAAACACATGGAAATTGATGACATTGCTGCTATCGTAAAAATATTAAACGACAATAACCTTAGTCATATCTCATTTAAAAAAGGTGATTCGAAAATTAGTGTCTCAAAAAACATTAATCGTGAGATTCAAATAGCTGACAGCATAGATATTGCAAAAGAACAACCACAGCAAGAGATGCGTTACATCGTATCACCAACAATTGGCACGTTTTATGCCGCGTCTGATCCTGAATCGTCACCCTTTGTTACAGTGGGACAGACAGTAACCCAATCGACTGTAGTTGGTGTTGCAGAAGCCATGAAAATGATGACCAACATCTTAGCAGATAATGAGGGCGTGATTGCGGAGGTTTTAGTTCAAGATGGTGATGTAATTGAATTTGGACAAAAATTGTTTAGGTTGTCGTGATGCACAGTACAGTAGAACACAACTTTAAAATTTTAATTGCTAACCGTGGTGAAATTGCGGTCAGAATTATTCGAGCGGCAAAAACATTGGGGTTCACAACAGTAGCGGTTTATTCGTCCGCCGACAAAGCATCGCTACATGTCGCAATGGCAGACGAGGCCGTCCAAATAGGTCCTGCAAATGCGATTGATAGCTATTTGAACCAACATGCAATTTTAGCGGCAGCAGAGATTACACATGCGGATGCCATTCATCCTGGTTATGGCTTTTTGTCTGAAAACGCGGATTTTGCCAGTAAAGTCGAATCAATGGGTCTTACATTTATTGGCCCAACAAGTGATACCATTTCTCAAATGGGAGATAAGGCTAGTGCACGTCAATTCATGTCAGAAACCGGCGTACCGATTGTGTCTGGAAGTGATGTTTTTTTTGATAATGTACATGCTGGTTTGACACAGGCTAATCAAATTGGTTATCCTGTGATGCTTAAGTCTGTTGCTGGTGGCGGCGGAAAAGGTATGCGACTGATTCCAAGCCAAGATAGTTTTCAATCATTATTCGAGCTTGCCCAGAACGAAATTAAAGCGTCAGTTGGTGATGGTCGTATGTATCTTGAGAAATTCATTGATCAGCCACGGCATATTGAAGTACAGGTATTAGGTGATGGGTTAGGAGATGCCATTGTCTTGGGTGAACGTGACTGCACTATTCAAAGTCATCATCAAAAAGTTATTGAAGAAGCCCCCAGTCAGTACCTGGATGCAGCCATACGCTCTGAGATGTTAGATGTCGCGTTGAAAGCGACAAAAAAGATGGCCTATCGTAGTGCAGGTACTTTTGAATTTTTGTATCAAGGCCCTGGTCGTTATTATTTCATGGAGATGAATACACGAATTCAAGTGGAACATGCGATTTCTGAGGAGATTTCAGGTATTGATATTGTAGGTGCGCAATTACAATTAGCCTACGGTCAAAAGCTAGCTGATATACCTGTAGATACTAAAAAAAAGTTTGCTGTTGAGGCAAGAGTTTCCGCGCAATCATCCGGTACAATTAGCGGTCTCCATTTACCTGCCGGTTTAGGCGTACGCGTTGAAACTGCTATATATCAAGGTTACACAGTACCACCATTTTATGATGCAATGATTGTCAAAATCATTGCATCAGGCCGTGATCGTCAAGAAGCCTTAACACGTTTAAAAATCGCTATTGAAGAAACAGTGATATTAGGCGTTAAAACGAATTTGGATTTATTACTACGTATCTTGACACACCCTGACTTCACTTCAGAGGAAAGTAGAACAGATATTGACTGGCTCGACTATCAACTTGAGGAATAGGAGATTGTTATTATGACGCCAACAGCATTTAGACATTCAGTCAGAAATAATGCGTATCAAAAACCCACAGCTGGGATATGTCCTGGGTTTGCACAAGCAAATTTAATCGTTCTACCAAAAAAAGATGCGTATGATTTCTTATTACTGGCGCAATGGAATCCAAAACCTATACCGATCTTAGAAGTCACAGAAATTGGGAACCGACACTTGCTACGGTTAGGTACCGATATTGATTTGACAACTGATCTACCAAAGCATCGTATTTACCAAGATGGTAATTTGACAGCAGAAGTGTTGTCAGTGAAAGATTACTGGCGTGATGATTTGGTGAGTTTTTTGATTGGTTGTAGTTTTTCTTTTGAAGACTTGTTAATTGAAGCTGGTATTGAAATTCGTCATATTACGGAACAAGTCAATGTGCCAATGTTTAATACCAATATACCTTTGCTACCAGCAGGTCATTTTTCAGGCAACATGGTTGTGAGCATGCGCCCAATCAAAAGTAGTCAAATTGCAACCGCAGTGAATGTGACAAATCGTATGCCCGGTGTTCACGGCGCACCAATTCATATCGGTAATCCTGAAGAGATTGGCATTATCGATCTCACCAAACCAGATTTTGGTGATGCTGTAACAATTAAAGCTGACGAAACACCGGTTTTTTGGGCTTGTGGCGTTACACCTCAAGCAGCAGTAATGGCTTCAAAACCGCATTTCGCTATCACGCACGCACCAGGTCATATGCTAGTTACCAATTTACCCAATAAGGATTTAATCGTGTGAAAAAATGATAAAAGTTGATTTTAATGCTGATTTAGGCGAAAGTTTTGGAAAATATATCATTGGCTTAGACCAAGAAATTTTAAAACAAGTTACCTCTGCGAACATTGCGTGTGGCTTTCATGCTGGTGATCCAACAATCATGGCTAAAACGATTCAATTAGCTATTGATGAGGGCGTTGCAATTGGTGCCCATCCAGGATTTGCTGATTTACAGGGCTTTGGTCGCCGAGAAATTATCATGTCTCCTAGTGACATCACAGCTATGGTTGCGTATCAGGTGGGGGCTTTGAGCGCGTTTACGCCAGATCATAAGTTACATCATGTCAAAGCACATGGGGCCTTGTATAACATGGCCGCGAAAGACCGACATATTGCCAAAGCAGTTGTAGCTGGCATTCAGCAAGTGGATCCGCAAACCATTATTTATGGCTTAGCAAACAGTGAATTAATTCATGCCGCAAAAGAAGCGCATATGCAATTTGCACAAGAAGTATTTGCCGATAGAAACTATCAGGCTGATGGTACGCTTGTGCCACGGACACAACCAAATGCAATGATTTTAGATCCACAAGAAGCTGCACAACGCGCATTAGACATGGTAATCAATCAGTCTGTGGTGGCAATCACTGGGGAAACTGTGCCCTTAACTGTGGACTCAATTTGTGTGCACGGTGATAATCAAGCGGCGGTAGAACTAGCACGACACATTAAGCAGTTACTACGCCATAAACAAATTGACGTTACTAGTGATATCACAACAAGAGGATAAAAAATATGGCTCAAAACGACACAAAAAATAATGTTTCATCAATTAACAAAAGAAGCGCACGATCTGTCGCAATGGGCGCTGCCTTTGTTATGGCAATGTCTGCTGTTGGGCCAGGTTTCTTAACCCAAACTGCAGCATTTACAAGTCAATTAGGGCCAAATTTTGGCTTTGCTATTTTGGTCACTATTTTAATTGATATTGTCGTGCAGATAAATATTTGGCGTATTATTACCGTTTCTGGTAAACATGCGCAGCAAATTGCCAACGATATTTTCCCGGGATTGGGTTACTTTTTAACCTTCTTAATTGTTGTGGGTGGCTTTTTCTTTAATATTGGGAATGTTGCTGGGGCAGGTCTTGGACTAAATGTGTTGTTTGGTATTTTCGGCAGAAAACGGGGCGATTATAGCAGCGCTTTTGGCAATTATCGTGTTCGTCGTTCGCAATGCGCTAGTCGTAATGGATCGGACAGTCCAAGTCTTAGCAGTTGTTAAAATTGCTGTTTTAATCTACATTCTGTCTGTGACAACTGTGCCCGTTAGTGCAGCGGTTAAACATACTTTTCTACCGACTGATATCAATTTCTACTCAATTGTTACAATTGTTGGTGGGACAGTAGGTGGGTATATTTCTTTTGCTGGTGGTCATCGTTTGTTAGAAGGTGGCATTCGTGGTCAAAAAGGTTTGAAATACGTTAATGAAGGTGCCCTTTCTGGTATCGGTATTGCTTCAGTCATTCGTGTGATGTTATTTTTAGCAGGCCTTGCAGTCGTCATGGCGGGGCATAAGCTTGACCCTGCCAACCCAGCAGCCGCTATCTTTCAAATTGCCGCTGGTAACTTTGGTTATAAGTTTTTTGGCTTACTGTTATTTGCCGCCGGTATGACATCAGTTCTTGGCTCAACATTTACATCTGTATCATTTTTAAATTATTCGCACTCTTCAGAAGGGGCTGCAAAATTCCAAAAGTATCGTCCTTACTTAGTCATTAGTTTTATTGCACTTTCTACCTTGGTCTTTTATATCATTGGCAAACCAGCTCAAATTTTAGTGATTGTTGGTGCAATTAACGGTCTCATCTTACCAATTGCTTTAGCTATTTTACTAGTTGGCGCACATAAGCATAAGATTATGGGGGATACCTATAAACATCCAATACTGTTAAGTATTTTTGGTTGGCTTGTTGTCCTATTCATGGCATTTGCTGGTATTGAAACACTGATCAATACCTTATAAAAGGAGAAAATATGACACCAAAAATTATGTTTTCCGGTGATACCAGCATTAATGTTGTCTTTGAAAATGTTATTTCCGAAACGATTAATCGCCAGGTTTTAGCCATAGCTAAATTGGTAGAAAGTCAACATATTAACGGTTTGTTGGATATTATACCGGCTTATCGTGTGGTGACATTTGTTTTTGATCCACTAGTTATCGATATTGTAACTTTTCAAAATTTTCTACGGACACAGTTAGAGCAACAAATAAATATTGATACGAATAGCGACAGCCGACTGTATCACGTACCAGTATTATACGATAAAACAGTGGGCCTGGACTTACTTGAGGTTGCGAAGTATCATGATTTGTCTGTGGCAGAGGTTATTCGTTTACATACGAGTCATACCTATAGAATCTATATGTTAGGATTTTTACCAGGATTTGCTTATCTTGGTGGTTTAGATGAGAAACTGCATACACCACGAAAAGAAACGCCGCGCTTACGTATTCCAGCTGGGTCGATTGGCATTGCTGGTCAGCAAACTGGTTATTATCCTGTCGTATCGCCTGGCGGGTGGCAAATTATCGGACGAACACCATTAGTCGTATTTGATGCTAATCGTCCCGAAATAAGCTTTCATGCTGGAGATAGGGTACAATTTTATGCAATTGATAAACGCGAATTCCAACAATTGGCCGGTGTACATTTCAATGACTTTTTTGCGGGGGCATCGATACAATGAATGCAATTAAAATCTTAACTGCTGGTACGTTAGCAACAGTTCAAGATACCGGTAGAATTGGTCACCAAGGTGAGGGCCTACCAAATTCCGGTGTAATGGATAACTTTGCTTATCAAATTGGTAACGCGCTGGTTGGTAATTGTCCAAGCGATAATTCCGCTAGCATAGAGTTTGCTATCACGGGCGGAAAAATCCAATTTTTAAGTCAGACAATTGTTGCTTTAACAGGCGCGCGCGCATTAGTGAAACGTAATGATGAAGTGGTTAGTCAAGATATGCCAATTTTGGTGAAAGAAAACGATGTGCTGGATTTTACGCAAATCACACAGGGGCGATTTATCTATTTAAGTGTTGCAGGTGGTGTACAGGTCCCGACGCGTATGGGATCACGATCAACGAGTTTATCAATAAAACTAGGTGGTTTTGACGGGAGATCATTAGGACAAGGCGACGTACTACCAATTTTATCTTTGACAGAAGCATGGCCTCGACTGCAGCCAAAATTATCACCACAAATGCCTAATCAGCTGGTTAGTTTGACAACTCGCCATAAAGTTCGGATTGTTGACGGGCCGGAATCAGATTGGTTTTCTAATAAGGACTGGGAAAAATTATTAAGCCAAGCATTTCATTTAGGTAAGCATATTGATCGGATGGGCTATCGTTTAGACGGGCCTAAAATTAATGCTAAAACTGAAAACTTACTTTCAGAAGCCAATATGAACGGTGCCATACAAATTTCACGTGATGGTCAGCCAATTATTTTATTAGCTGATCGTGCAACACATGGTGGTTATCCAGTCATTGCCAAAGTAATGATCGCTGATTTGGGCATACTCGCACAGTGGCCGCAAGATCAACCTATTTTTTTCGAGAAGGTAGCTATTAGCGACGCTTGGGAAATGACAGCTGAAATGGATCGATTTATCAAAGGTGTTTATCAATCGCATCCTTGGGAAACATTGCTACCTATCAGAATAATGGCAAATAAAATTAAACAGCTTTTTTAAACGATACAAACTTATTTGCGATAGGTTTTAACAACACAGTAAAAACAACAACTTTAAAACGGTTGTTGTTTTTTGTTTATGTTAAGCACGTACACCATTTTCATTCATTGACTACTTAGGAGCATTGTGGTATCGAGTTAAAAAAAATTTTGATAAAATAATATCTGTTAAAGGCACCTGGGGGAGCAACGTATGAGACATTGATTGCAACAAACTGTTTTTATGCGTTGTGAGTGGTGCCAAAAATGAATGAACAGCACCGGCAATGTTTTGTCTGTTTGTCGGTGAAAAGAGGGGGGAAGACATGACAAATAAGCAAAAGTTGATGTTTGGTTCTTTGGTAGGAATCGTGGCGTTGTTGGGGATTATCCTGTTGTTATTCATCCGGCAATCACAGGGGCAGCCACATACTAGCCCAGCACCACAAATCGACACAAATAAAGTGGTTAAGCGGATTAATGGTGAGCTGTTTACCGATGCGGGCTTTGGCACGTATCTGGCAGATCCTGACAATTACGCAGGTAGTACGTATGTTGATGGGCAGGATCTTGGGAGCCAAAATATCAACGATGCTGTGGCGAAAAGCTTAGAAAGTGAAGAACAGGGTACTAGCTTTAGCAAGCTGTTTGATAAGGATCAAATCGTAAACTTAAAAACGACTTGGGAACCAGATGGTAATGCCTTTATTGCACGCGGTGATTTGATTCGTCAAGATACAGGCAAGACCTATCCGTTTGCATTTGAATTCAACACAAAATACCAGATTTTGCAAGAATGGTTTGGTAAGAATATCAAAATTTAATGGCTCATCATTGTGATTATGCTGCAAAAATCAATATAAAAAGCCGATGTCGTTTAGGGATCGGCTTTTTATATTGTCAGCGATTTGTCTTGATGTTATGCAATAATGATATTTGTTATATTACGGTATAAGTGTTGTAATTTTCGAATAAAAGCGTAGAATAGTTTGTGTAGTGTAAGCGCTTTCATGAAGAAAAAGAGGAGAGAATCATGAAAAATCATCACGAAAAACCAGCTGCGCCAATATTAACCCAGTTTCTCATTTTTAGTGCAATTCTGTTGGTATCTTATTTAATATCATTGGGGATGAGTGTTATCTTACCGCAATTTCCAGTGCCAACACCGTTGATCGGCTTAATCTTATTATTTCTTTGTTTAACCAGTGGACTGGTCCGATTGGAGCAAGTCGAGAAGTTATCACAAAATCTCTTGGGGATGATTGGGTTGCTATTTGTACCGTCAGGCATTTCGTTAGCTAATTCTTTGCATTTATTCCGAGAGGAAGGCATTAAAATCATTGTCGTCGTTATCTTAGCTACTATTATTTTGTTGTTGTCGGTGGCCTACACCTCTAAAATCATTTCTAAAATTGCCGGCAAATTCAGCGCAAAGCGCACTAAAATCGTACGAGGCGCCTACAATGATTAATATTCTTAATACACCATTCTGGGGCATTTTCTTAACAATTTTTGTTTACTGGATCGGACAACAATTATTCAAAAAGTATCCCATTTTCATCTTCCAGCCGTTGTTTATTGGTATGATTTTGGGAATCTTGGTGCTTGTGAGTTTTGCCGGGATATTTAAGCAACCAATGAGTCATTTTTATCAGCAATATAAGGCTGGTGGCGACATTGTGTTCTGGTTTTTGAGTCCAGCAACCATGGCCTTTGCCATCCCGCTGTATAAAAAGCGCGATATGGTCAAACAATACTGGTTAAGAATTTTCTCGACCTTAATCATTGGTTTAACAGTTGCGTTGATGCTTATTTTTGGGGTATCGAAACTCTTTGGTCTATCACAAATTGCCACCATCGCGATGTTGCCACAAGCAGCTACCACGGCCATTGCCTTGCCAATTTCTGCCGTCATTGCTGGTGGTGGTGAGGCGGGCGCCTTTGCCTCGTCAATCACGGCGATGGCAGTGATCGTAAATGCTGTGGTCATCTACGCGTTAGCGGACAAACTCATTCGTTGGTTCAAGTTGGATCAAGATCCCATTGGTCTCGGTTTATCTTTTGGGACGGCCGGACATGCGATCGGGTCAGCTAAAGCAATCGAAATTGGTGAAACAGAAGGCGCAATGGCTTCTATTTCAATGGTGGTCATTGGCTTGATTGTCGATGTTATTGTCCCAGTGTTTGCGCAAATGGTTGGGTTAATGTAAAACGCAACTAATCATTGATAAGACAAAACCTGACTAAACACACCAGTTTAGTTAGGTTTTTAATTTAACAACCATATCGACAATAGGTTGATTTTTAAAT
>NZ_CBDKZH010000057.1:3409-8727 GCF_965300815.1 Leuconostoc sp. | reverse complement strand
AAATAAAAGTATCACCGAAGTGATACTTTTTAGTCAAATGTCAGCACAAGTTTGCCCAGTACGTGTTGGCGCGTTTGAAAATCGCGGACGTTTGCCGCATTAAATGGGCGTGTGTCCGCAATGTTCACGATCACCTGGCCTTGGGCTACTAACGCCAATAATTCGGCGAGTTGTGTGCCGTTAGATTGCAAATAGCCCATCGTCACACGCGAATCAGCCATAGTATCAACCAATGACACCAATCGCCCAGTTGGCTTCAAAACGGCCAATGACGTCTGCAAGGTATCACCGCCAATCGTATCTAAAATCACATCCACACCTGCCGGTATCGCTGCTTGCAGCGACGTCGTTTGGCTATCAATGACCTTCAGTGTCGGATCAACGGCCTGCACAACGGCCGCTGCTGCCTGACCACGGACTGTCGTATAAAGCGTTTGTACCCCAAGCCACTTCGCAACCTGGATAGCTGTGAAACCAACCGATCCAGCACCACCTTGAATGAGTACCGTATCCCTTGGCTGAACCGCTAAGTCTTTGGTTATCATTTGATAACCAGTTTGCCCACCCAGTACCACCGCAGCCGCTTGGACATCACTTACTGCGTCGGGAATTTTAGCAAGTAAGGATTGCCCAACTGGCACAAATTCGGCATAGCTTTTCAAATGTGTCGATGCCGCCACGCGGTCACCAACTGCAAATGCCGTCACTTCAGCGCCAACCGCCACGACAACCCCTGCCACTGATGACCCTGGAATGAGCGGTGTTGCCTTATCTGTTCCCATCAATCCTTGCCGAAACTTCACATCATAAGGGTCAATTGCCGTCGCCCGTTGTTTCACCAATACCTGTTTGGGTTTAATCATCGGCATTGCTGCCGCTAGGTTATCGACCAAGACCGTCGGTTCCCCATAATTTAACATTTCTACTGCATACATGGTATTCACACTTTCTTTATAAGCCGTTACCCCATTGTATGCCAAATCCTGCTAAATGTCCTCGGATTTGCTGTCACAAAGTGCATCAAAAAAGGCGCCTCAGTTAACCCGAAGCACCTTTATGACTCGCCTAAATTAGGCTAAATATTTAGCTTTAACATCAGCCATTGTCGCTAAGACCTTGTCTTTTTCCAATACGACTAACATTTCTGGCAAGTTTGGTCCTTGCACTTCATGTGTTGTCGCGATACGAATTGGATTCCACAAGTTGCGGCCCTTGATTTCAAGTGTGCTTTGAATCTCACGAATAGCTGCCATGTAATCTTCTGCAGTCGCTGATTCTGGCAAGGCTGTGTAAGCTTTTTCCCAGGCTGCAAAGACCTGACGGCCTTCATCAGATGTGAGATAATCGACCATTTCATCCGTAATATCACTTAATTCAAAGAATGGGCGACGCACTAAGTCAACAATTTCGCGTGTATAGGAAATCCCTTCCACACCGGCAACCTTAATGACTTGTGTTAACCAATCGCGCTTCGTTTCGGCATCTTCTGCGCTAATTAAGTCCGCATTGACCAATTCTTGAATCAATTGTGGCATCACTTGATCCAAATCACGACGCATCCATTGGTTGTTAATCCATTCTAACTTCTTTTGGTCAAACTTCGCGTTGGCCTTTGACAAACGGTTCTCGTCAAACATTTGTGTGAATTCTTCAAGGGAGAAGATTTCGTCTTCACCCTTTGGTGACCAACCAAGCAAGCCAATAAAGTTCACCATCGCTTGTGGTTGATAGCCCAAATCCTTGTATTGTTCCACGAATTGCAACACGTTTTCGTCACGCTTTGACAACTTCTTGCCGGTTTCACCGTTGATAATCAAGGCCATGTGACCAAACTTTGGCACATCCCAACCCAATGCTTCAAAAATCATCATTTGCTTGGGTGTGTTTGAGACGTGATCATCCCCACGTAACACGTGAGAAATCTTCATCAAATGATCATCGACAACCACCGCAAAGTTATAGGTTGGCATCCCATCGGCTTTTTGAATCACCCAGTCGCCACCAATTTCCTTGGCACCGATTTCGATATGACCCTTAACAATGTCATCCCAAGCATAAACTTTTTCTTCTGGGACACGGAAACGAATCACCGGTTTTAACCCTTGCGCTTCAAATTCCGCATACTTGGCTTCGCGTTCTTCATCCGTCAAACCTTCATATTCATAAACGTAATGTGGCGCTTGCTTAGCGGCTTGTTGTGCTTCACGTTCAGCAGCCAATTGTTCTGATGTCTTATATGACTTATAGGCCAAGCCCTTAGCCAACAATTCATCAATAAAGGGTTGGTAAATGCCTTGAGCGTTACGTTCAGATTGGCGGTATGGGCCGTAAGCACCTGGATTTTCTGGTGATTCATCCCAGTCCAAACCAAGCCAAGCCAAGTTTTCTAATTGTGACTTTTCACCGTCAGCGATGTTACGTGCTGAATCAGTATCTTCAATCCGAATAATGAATTGGCCATTGTAGTGGCGCGCAAAAAGCCAGTTAAAGATTGCGGTACGCGCGTTACCAATATGTAAATGTCCTGTTGGTGATGGGGCATAGCGAACACGAATGTCTTCTGTCATGTGATATAAAGCGTTAGACAAGTGGTTTGGCTAACGCATTTCCTCCTCAGTTATACGGTTTATCCCGTTATTTATCTACTCTATTGTACAACATTACCCCGACAAAATTCCAATTGGCCACATATTCGCAAAACAAAAGGTCAGGTGGCTAACCTGACCTGCAAACGTTATCGATTTAATGACGATGAGCGTGGATTGGCGCATCTTGTTGCCGTACCAAACGTCTCAGTAACCGTACCCAGTGGTATAGCACCCATCCTAGACCGGCCATGATCACCAGCAATATCGCCATAACGGCAACTTTCCCCCACAAAATTAGGGCATCGCTAAGCCCAACTACTAACGTCAGCCAGCCTAAGCCGACTTGGATAACGCCTAACACCGTAGTTATCAGCACACCTAACCACCAACGCCCTCGATAACCTGTTCCACGTGAAACATAACGATATAACCCATTATGCACCAAAATAAATAGATCACCAGGAATCAGATCCCACATGTTACCCCCCTTTAATCTAAGGCTAATTGCAATGCTTCTCGTAATGTGGCGACGCCAATCACTTGAATTCCTTCAGGGAGTGTGACCCCATTCAAGTTATTCTTTGGCACAATCGCCCGTTTAAAGCCGAGTTTGCGCGCCTCCTTCAACCGGCTCTCAATATCAGCGACGCTCCGGATTTCCCCAGTTAACCCAATTTCACCGACAAAGACGTCACTTGGCCGCGATTCTTTATCGTGATAAGAACTGGCCAGTGCCACGGCAATCGCCAAATCAATTGCGGGTTCATCCAGTTTCACCCCACCGGCAGCTTTCAGATAAGCGTCTTGATTTTGCAACAAGAGATTGGCGCGCTTTTCCAAAACGGCCATTATTAACGACACGCGATTACGATCTAACCCGGAAGCCGTTCGTTGCGCGTTGCCAAAGACGGTGGGCGTCACTAAAGCCTGTAATTCAACCAAAATTGGCCGCGAGCCTTCCAAGGCGACCACAATGGCCGACCCAGTTGCCCCAGCCAATCGTTCCTCCAAAAAGATTTCTGATGGGTTCGCCACTTCAATCAAGCCGCCGTCACGCATTTCAAAAATACCCAATTCATTGGTGGCGCCAAAACGATTTTTCACCGCCCGTAAAATACGGTATTTATAGTTACTATCACCTTCAAAATAGAGCACCGTATCGACCATATGCTCCAAAATCTTTGGTCCAGCAATCGCCCCATCTTTAGTCACGTGACCAACGATAAAAATAGAAATGTTATTGGTTTTAGCAATTTGCAATAAATCTGCCGTAACTTCTCGGATTTGTGACACGGAGCCAATGGCGGACGTCACGTCTGGTTCCTGCATCGTTTGTACTGAGTCAATCACGACAAAATCTGGTTGCAGCGATTCAATCTGCTTTTTAATCGCTGTCATATCTGTTTCTGGATAGAGGTAAAATTCATCATTCCCAACACCCAAACGATCTGCCCGTAGCTTCACTTGGGTGGCAGATTCTTCCCCAGTCACGTATAACACACGACCTTCATGGGCCAATTGCCCAGAGACTTGGAGCAAGAGAGTTGATTTCCCAATGCCTGGATCCCCACCAATCAACACCATTGAACCTGGAACCACCCCACCACCTAACACGCGGTTCAGTTCTTTAAGGTTCGTGGCAACACGCGGTGTTTCCTCTGATGTCACTTCATTAATCTTTTCAACCTTAGCCGTACGACCGTCTAGACTCACCCGACTTTTCCGGTCGTTGGTCTCTGGCATGATTTTTTCTTCGACAAATGTGCCCCATTCACCACAGTTTGAGCAGCGCCCCAGATAGCGCGCTGACGTGAAACCACAGTTTGAGCAAATAAATTGTGTTTTAACTTTTGCGATAATGTTGCTCCTTTAGTTGTGTTAAAAAGTGTTTAGCTTGGGTTTGATACATCAAAAAATTGTCATTGCCACGCAAACTATCACGATCACGTGTGAAATGGCCTGTTTGTAACATGCACACGTATTCCGCTGCAAACGGCCAGTCAACAGACTGGGCACGTGATATTTCTAATTGGGTATCAAAATTCACGCGCCTAAAGTCCGTGCTCACGACACCAACAACATCATCTAATGTGAGCACTAAGTATTGTGCGACCATCCCTTGGGGTGTGAGTTGATAAGACTGACCGACAGTTCCAGTATTTAGAATGCGATGCATTTGAAAATGATTGTCCACTTGCGTCACAGCATCTGTGCGCATGATTTGCGCATGAATGTGGGCGTAAATCGCCATATCCGCATCGCGACCGGTTAACATCTGATTGAAATTTTCTTGTGGCGCATCAGCCAGTAGTGCATCACCATAATTTTGTGTGGGAGTGTGATGTGATAAGTAAAAACGGCGGCCAAAACGTTCAATCGTTGTCGCAATTGGTAATTGCTGAATTTGTGCTATCTCAGCGACTGTAAATTGCGCATAATCACGCGCCATCCAATTTAAAAATGCAACTTCAGCGGCATCGTCCAAATTCACCGCCGTTGCGCGCTCGTATTCTTGGTAACTCGATTCCCAATTACCTTGTAAAAACACTGTCGTATTTTCTTGATGCAATAGACGATAACTCGCAACCGTATTGGGGCCATAGGTGGCGATGTCTCCTAGTGACCAGAATTCAGTAACCCCTTGATTTTTTGCATCAGCAATAACCGCCTCTAAGGCGGTTAAATTACCATGTACATCTGCTAAAACACCTATTTTCTGTTGCATATGCG
>NZ_CBDKZH010000057.1:0-3309 GCF_965300815.1 Leuconostoc sp. | reverse complement strand
CCTTTTTTAATCACGACATCTTTAAGCCCAAAATTAATGAATTGGAAGAAAATTTCCCCTTCGTTGCTTGGGTTATTGTAGTAATCGGCATCAACAATGCCAACAGCATTTGGCATCATTAAGCGCTTTTTAATCGGACCACTTGAACGTGATACCAATTGCAAATATTCCCCTTCACCCATGTAGGCCTTAATACCCGTTGGGACAAGCACCGGCTTAAGCAGCCCTTGCAAGTCCTCATCATCACGTACATTTTTTAATTTCCCGAGTGATAAGATGTTTAAGCCACGGAAAAAAGGATTACTCAATGCACTGGGAATCACAATTTCTTCTGAGGCTTCAAAGTCATACCCAGCCGCTGCTTGCGTACTCCGCTTTGGCAAATTAAGCCCGTCGTTCACCTTTGTTGACACAATTTCAAATCCACGCATGTTTAATCACCAACCACAGTCATTCAAAGCCACGACTATGGTCGTTTTCCTCCATTTATTTAGTCAAATTGATTTACTTTGTATTATACGGTAAAACCGTAGCTGTTGCCGCCGATTTTTGGCACGCATCATCCCCAATAGCCGTGTCCTGCGGTATAATGGAACTAGTTAGATTATCACTGGTGATTTTCGCATCACCGTATCGTCACGAAATGGAGAAGCATGATGGACTTTCAACATGAACCCGGTCGTTACTTTTTAGAAGCAGATGGTAAACGTCTCGCTGAAATTACTTACACAACCATCAATGATGGCCAAACCTATGCGATCAATTCAACCATTGTTGACCCCGCACTACGCGGTCAAGGGGTTGCAGCAGCACTTCTTGACGCCGTTGTTGACGAAGCACGGGCAAACGGCATGACCGTGCATCCGATTTGCAGTTATGCCCGTAAGGCATTTTTTAACCAACCAGACAAATACCAGGAGATTCAGTACAAGCCATGACCCAAGAACAACAAAAGCTGATTGCTGGCCGACGGGCCGCAGAATTTGTCCAAAATGACATGGTTGTTGGGATTGGCTCTGGTTCAACGATTGCGCATGTCATCAATGCGTTAGGTGAACGCGTGGCGCACGAAAACCTCAAAATCGTTGGCGTTGCCACTTCGGAAAAAACGCGCCGTAACGCTGCCCAACTCGGCATACCAATGTATAACGTCGACGACGTTGATCAAATCGATTTGACCATTGATGGTGCTGACCAGATTTCCGATGATTTTTCAGCCATTAAAGGTGGCGGTGCCGCCCTTCTATGGGAAAAAATCGTGGCCTTTAATTCTCGCGAAAATATCTGGGTGATTGATGCCAGCAAGCAAGTGCCCAAGTTAAATCAGTATTTGCCAGTTGAAGTCATTCCCTATGGTTCTCACCAATTATTCAAACGTTTTGCGGCTGAAGGCTTCCAACCGACTTGGCGTCTTGACCAAAATGGTAACCCTGTTCGCACAGACTCGGCTAATTTCCTCATTGATTTACATTTACCTGTGATTGATCACCCCCGCGCCTTCGGTGATGAACTCATCAAGATGGTGGGCGTTGTCGAACACGGCCTCTTCACCGATGTTGTGAACCGTGTTGTGATTGGCGAACCCGATGATTACGTGCGTGTGATCGATGTCAACCCCCGATAAAAAGCGTGTTAGCACACGCTTTTTTTATTTGGTTTAAATTTTATTACAGTGAAATATGTTGTTATATCAACGCTACCGCATGTCATAATAAGTAACATGTTTAATTGGTCTAGCTGTTCGCCGATATAGAATATAGCTATAGCAATTTAATAAGGAGATCATCATGCGTACCGAAACTGACTCACTGGGTCCATTGAACATTCCTCAAACTGCCTATTATGGGATTCACACGCAACGGGCATTGCACAATTTTCCAATTGCAACCCAAGTGACACACCCAGAGTTAATTCGCGCATTTTTGGAAATTAAACAAGCAGCAGCCCAAACCAATGCCACATCCGGCAATTTAGATCGTTCTGTGGCCAAACATATCGTGCGGGCAACCAAGCAATTGCTCAGCCAACCATTCAAACCAGAATTATTTCCAATTAGTGATATTCAAGGCGGTGCTGGGACGTCAACCAATATGAACGTCAATGAAGTCATCGCCAATGTCGCATTAGAACAAACCGGCCGGTTACGTGGTGACTATGCTTATATCCATCCCAACGACCACGTCAATATGGGTCAAAGTACCAACGACACATATCCTAGTGCGGGTAAAATCGCCCTCATCCGTCTCCTTGAACCATTATTTACTGAATTACTCGCCTTGATTGACGCGCTTGGCAACAAAGCGGATGAATTTTCAGCCACATATAAAATGGGTCGTACCCAACTTCAAGACGCTGTCCCAATGACCTTGGGTAACAGTTTCCATCCCTGGATAACGCCGCTGCGGCGTGATGTTGAGCGCATTACCGCAGCACGTAATGCGCTCTATCTCTTAAATATGGGTGGCTCAGCCATCGGTTCTGGGATTAACGTCAGTTATCATTACCAAGTGCATATCGTGCCTAATTTGGCTGGTATTACTAACTTACCTTTGGTACAAGCGCACGATCTCTTTGACGCGACCCAGAATCTTGATTGTTTTGTCGCTCTCTCTGGTACCCTCAAAACTTTAGCGATGAACCTGTCAAAAATTTCTAACGACTTGCGTTTGCTGAGTTCAGGCCCTCGATCAGGGTTGTCGGAAATTAACCTACCGGCCCCACAGGCGGGCTCATCGATTATGCCTGGCAAAATCAATCCCGTTATTCCCGAAGTCGTTAACCAAGTGGCCTTTGAAATGTTTGGGTTTGATGCGACCGTGACAGCTGCCGCAGAGGCTGGTCAGTTAGAACTGAATGCCTTTGAACCCATTGTCTTTCGGTCACTGTTTGCCGGCATTGAGCATTTAACGGCAGCCATGCAAACTTTAAGAATCAACGCGATTGATGGCATTACCAGCAACAAGGCGCGCTTGTCTCAAGATATTGATCTTTCAGCCAGCTTTGCCACGGCGATGGCACCAATTATCGGTTATCAAGAAGCGGCTAAAATTGCCAAGGAATCCCTACGTACCGGTAAATCACTCCAACAAATTGCGGAAAAGAAAAAACTCTTCACCACAGAGCAATTAACCCGTATTTTCCGCGTTGAAGATATCGTGATTAATGCGCGCACTCCTGAGCACGGCTTAGTCTTACACGCACCAAAATCATAAGCCAAAGAAAAACCGGCATACGTGATGTATGCCGGTTTTTTTGATTGCCCCTGCTGGATTCGAACCAGCGCATAGCGGTACCAAAAACCGCTGCCTT
>NZ_CBDKZH010000056.1:0-8743 GCF_965300815.1 Leuconostoc sp. | reverse complement strand
CACCACTCATCCAAGCCGGTTTGATGGGGCAAAAAATGCTCGCCCCTGCTCTGGGCGTAAGCATTGCCATTATGATGCGCGCCAACATTTTAACGACTGGTGCAGCTTTGATTGCGGCCACAGTCGGCTCAAACGCCGTTTATTTCACAACAACAGTAGTACCAGGTACGCATACTGCAACTGGTTGGTTAGCCAATCAACCCGCTGGTTCATTAGTGATGACATCAGGACAACCCATCTCAGCCGTTCTTGCAGCTATTTTGGCCGTGTTGGTTGGTAACTGGCTAACTGGTAAAACACCACTTGACATGATGTTGGTGCCATTAGCTGCAACATTGGCCGGTACTTTCTTTGGTCTTGGGACTGCCGCCGTGACCACACCATTTTTGAACTGGGTTTCTGAATCATTGGCTTCAACGATGAAGATTAATCCGTTCCTTGGCGCCTTTGTCGTCGCATTTGTTTGGTTCCTCTTCTTAATGACCCCCGCTTCTTCAGCCGCTTTGGCGATCGCTGTCATGCTTGATCCGCTTTCTGGTGGGGCAGCCATGATCGGCACAACAGCTGGCTTCGTCGTTTACACTGCTATGGGTTGGACGCAAAATGATCTTGGTGCTAATTTTGCCCAAACAATTGTCACACCAAAAGTCCAATTCCCTAACCTCTTAAAGAGTCCCGTCTTGATGTTTGGCCCAGCCGTTGTCGCTGGTTTGTCAGCCATGGTAGCCGTCGGGGTGTTCCATTTGAAAGTCCCATTTGCCATCGCCGGTCTTGGCTTAAATGGCTTCATTGCCCCATTGGCACTCGCTTCAACCAATCCAACTGGCCTCTTGTTACTCGTTGTCTTTGGTATCGTCGTCCCTGTCGTAGCCTGCATGACAATGTACTATACGCTTAAGAAAATGGGTAAAACCCGTGAAAATGATTTACATTTAGATGTTGTTTAATTTTTAATGACGCGTTATAGTAGAATTATTATAATTTTATCAGAAAGAAGAATAGATTATGTCACAAAAGAAAGCACAACCCTCTGATTTCAACTGGTCTGAACTTGGTTTCGAATACCACGACCTCCCTTACCGTTTCCGTGCCTACTATAAGGATGGCAAGTGGAGTGAAGGCGGTCTCGAAACGGACTCAAATTTGCCAGTCAATGAAGCAGCCACTGGCCTTCATTATGGCCAAAATATTTTTGAAGGCCTCAAGGTTTATCGGCGTAAAGATGGTGGTGCTAATCTATTCCGCCCTGATCGTAATGCCAAGCGATTCCAAGATTCAGCTGCTCGTTTGATGATGGCCCCCGTACCTGAAGAATTATTCCTCCGTGGGTTACGTGAAGTCACCAAAGCAAACCAAGACTTTATCCCACCTTATGGCACAGGTGCGACGCTTTATCTGCGTCCCTTCGAATTTGGTGGTGGCCCAGTAGTTGGGGTGCATCCTGCTGACAATTATGTCTTTGAAGTTTACGCCACACCAGTAGGTGCCTACTATAAGGGTGGTTTGACGCCAACTGCTTATGTGACAAATCATTATGATCGTGCCGCCCATGGCGGTACAGGTGCAGCTAAGGCCGGTGGTAACTACGGTGCTTCTATGCTTGCTGGTCATGAAGCGCATGCAGCTGGCTACTCTGATGTGGTCTATCTTGACCCACGTTTGCATGAAAACATTGAAGAACTCGGATCAGCTAACTTCTTTGGTATTACCAAAGATGGGCGTTTCTTAACACCAAAGTCTCCTTCAATCTTGCCATCAGTTACCAAGTATTCATTGTTGGCTGTGGCTGAAGAACTTGGCCTTAAGGCAGAAGAAACCACGATTTCAATCAATGATTTGGATCAATTCGCAGAAGCTGGTGCCATGGGGACCGCTGCTGTTATCTCACCGGTTGGTTCAATCACACACAACGGTAAAAAGCACGTCTTCTATTCAGAAACAGAAGTTGGGCCATGGACGCAAAAGTTGTATGACCGCCTCACAGCGATTCAATATGGCGATGAGAAAGGCCCTGAAGGTTGGGCTGTTGATGTCCCACTTGATTAAATACCAAAACCTAGACCTAGTGTCTAGGTTTTTTTAATTTGTTGACATTTTTTCTGATTAACCTGTTGACAACTTTTTTTCGAGTTGGTATACTAATATAGTTGTCTGATACAGATCAGACATTACTGACCATGGCTCGTTGGTCAAGTGGCTAAGACGCTGCCCTTTCACGGCGGAATCGAGAGTTCGATTCTCTCACGAGCTATACCAAGTCGCGACTTCGGTTGCGGCTTTTTATGTGTCTTTTTAATCAAAAAAATAACAGCCGAGATGGCTGTTATTTTTGTTTAATGACGAAAGCGCGTTTTCCGGGCTTTTTATTATTTGACTTGGCCGTTTTGTGAGCGATCGGTGGTTTTGTGACCCGCTTTTCCTTTTCGGAATTCGACTTACGACGCTGATTGCGCCGTGAACGATTCGCATTTTTAGGCCGCGCTTCTTGTTCTAGCGGTCGTGGATTGACATTTTCTAGCACAAAATACGGCGCCCCAAAGTTCACATATTCATAAAGATAATCTTGTAAGGCTTCGATTTTATCATCATTGGCAACGTTTTTATCATTGCGATAAAAACCCTTCAACCGTAATTGTTCAGCGGAAATATCACCGACAATATAGTCATATTGTGCCAACAATGGCGTGTAGCGCACCGCAAGCATATCAAGGTCGAATGCTGACTTAAAATCTTCCACCAGTTCAAGTGTTAAGCGGTCAATTTCAATTTCATCCCCTTGTCGGGTAATGGCATATGCCTGTTTACGTTCTGCCTGTTGTAATAAGGTCCGTTCTTTCAAAGTATCGCGATCCATGTTGTCAACCGCCTTTCATATTTTTAAATATGCGCATATTTTGTTTGATAATACTGTCCCATAAGTTCGCGTAACAATAGATCCTGCGCAATGGTTACTGGTGCTTGTTGAATCACTGGGAAAAAAGGCACCCATTTATAGTGGTCAAGGGTCGCAATTTGATATTGTCGCGCGGGGTCAAGCTTGTGCCCATCAAGCCAAATTTGACCGTGTCGGTCACGATCTAACCCACTAAATCGCATATACCCAAACACCTTACCACGAAAACCACTGCCTTTAACCGGTAACGTCGCCAGTTCGGCCTGCTGGTCGCTAATGGTCGTCACCAACTGACTAATCTCATCACCCGACAGTGTCATAACCATAGGGTTGATGGCATGTGGCATACTTTCAAGCAGTTCATAGTCACTCAACTCACCTGCTGGTAACTCATCCACAAACATGCCGGTTGAGACCATGGCAATTGGGACATTAAAATATGCTTTTAGCGCACGCAACGCATCATAACTCTGCTCATCAGCTGAAATATCTCGTGGCAAATGGGTCACAATACGCTGTTTTAAAAGTGATTGTCCCGTCTGTAACCAACCGTGCACCGCTGAATAATCATAATCATCATCAGCTTCGGCCATTTCATAAGTCGGTGTCACTTGCGCTTGTTGGGACACAATCTGATGATTACGCAATGTCAAGGTAATATCGCCGACATGGTTCCCATAACGACCTGCCGCTGCCAGCAAAGTCCCATTAACTATTTTACCATGTGGCAGCAAATGATGGGTGTGCGCACCAATCACAACATCAATGGGATATTTTGCCCCGATTTTTTCATCAGTTGGCAAACCTAAATGCGATAATAACACGACCACATCGGCCTGTGCCCGCAATGTTGGTAACAATGCCTGAATCGTTTCGTCAACAGCCTGCGGGTACCAGCCAAGCATTGGATAAGTTAACGTATACGGTGCTGTTAAGGCAAAGACCCCCACCCGTGTCCCAGCCGGCGTGGTCATGATTTTATACGGCTTCGCCCACGATGGCTGTTCGCCTGCTGATGAGGCTTTTAAATTGCTCAAAATCACATCAAAATTGGCGTCTTGATACAACGTTGCCATCGCCTCATGCGGTAAAACTAAGCCCTCGTTATTGCCAATTGTCACGCCATCATAATGCACCTGGTTCATTAGCGCAACATTTCCCTGACCCATCGTGGCATCAGTGAGCGGATGTAGGCGATCGATGGCATCGCCAATATCAAACGTATAATGCGTCGTTGGAGCTGCTTGTGCATCTAACAAAAAGCGTTGAATCCGCGGCCAATTTTCAAGGTGCGAATGTACATCATTAGTGTGTAATAAATGAATGGTTTCAGTTGCCATCGGTCTCCTTTCTACTCTCGATCATGATGTTATTGTCGTTATAAATAATCGCGTCGTTTACCTAAAATAATCGCGACCACTTCTGCCTCACTTAATGGTGCGCCAAAAGGCACACTGTCTGTTGGTAAATAATCACGATCAGGTGAATCAATTCCGACGTTAATATTTTCTTTATGGTGGATGCTGGCATGATGAATATGACCATGTAAGTTGATCTTATTTTTAGTCAAACCAAATAACAACGGATAATGTGTTAAAAAGACTTCGTAGTGGGCAAATTTCATGCGCGTGCCGACTTCATGGACGCTAAATTTAGGTCGTCCCTTGTCGTCTATGTCATTATGCGCCAATAAATATTTTAAAAACGCTGATGTGTCGTGATTGCCTTTAATCAGCACCAGTCGGCCATTAAGACGTTGCAAATAGACCAACATCTCTGCCATCATTTGCTTCGCTGGTCGATCAACTGCCAGCATGATATCACCCAAATGATACACCGTATCGGTTGGTTTTACCCGCGCATTCCAATTAGCAACAATGGTTTCATTCATTTGGTCAACGGTCACAAATTGATCTCGTGGCGCAAAAAAGCCGCCATACAGTAAGTCACGATGAAAAAAATGGGTATCAGCCGTAAAGAAATTCATCTCGTCCCTCTTCTACCACAATGAGCAAAAAGACGTTGCGTTGAGCAACGTCTTAATGCGCCAATTGATACAAATAATCTGAAAAATCTTGCAAATTTGCTGGAAAGGCGTTTAATCCCCAAATAATCCGTTCCTGCGCACCAGGGGCTTTAAACCTAACTCCCCACTCATCATTTAAGCTCGGATCCGGATAAGAAGGGCCACGGTAAGCCGTCATCCATGTCTCAAGATATTGCCAAGCAGTCTCCGCAATATCATCCCACTGCGCAGTCATATCGAGCCAGTCTTCACGGTAACGCCAATTGAATGGCTCACCAGCCGCATTAAAATGCGGATTGTAAAAATCAAAGTCTGGATCTGTAATATTTTTAACAGGCTGCGTCTTATCGGCAATCTGTAAAAAGGCATGCCCTTCATGGCGCTTAAGATAAACGTAGTCAAAGCCCGTTGCCAAGTTACCACGATAGAAAACTAAAAAATCTAATCGCCGACTTGCCATATTATGCCTCAATCACCAGCAAGTCCTTAGGTAAACTTGCCGTTAAGTTTTCATAACCAGTTGGTGTCACAATCACATCGTCTTCGATCCGTACACCACCCTTACCAGCTAAGTAAATGCCTGGTTCAATCGTGAGTAAGTGACCAGCTTGCATTTCATCACTTGAATGTGCACTTAGCGCTGGACCTTCATGAATGTCTAAGCCAACACCATGACCTGTTGAGTGGTTGTATGCCTCGCCATAACCATGTTCAGTAATGTATTCACGCGCAACACGGTCAACTTCACTACCAGAAATACCTGGCTTAATCACATCAATGGCATTTTCATTCGCTTGCTTGACAATGTGATAAATCTTTTGCAATTCTTCATCCACTTCGCCAATCGCAATGGTCCGTGTAATATCTGAAGTGTAATCATCCACATAGTAACCAAAGTCAATCGTCACCAATTCACCAGGTGCAATCACTTTATCAGTGGCTTCCCCATGAGGCAAGGCCGCACGATAACCAGATGCCACAATCGTATCAAATGAAGCTTTTTCTGCGCCATAAAACTTTTGCAAACGGTCCAATTCATTCGCTACTTGACGTTCTGTCATACCAGGCTTAATGAAAGCCATCAAGTCATTAAAGGCCTTAATTGACGCATCCGCTGCACGGCGTAGCGCAGCTAATTCAGCTTCATCTTTAACTTCACGAAGTGCTTCAATCGCTTCTGGTACGGCATCAAAGCTGATATCAGCTGGTAGGAGTTCATCCATCACATCATAAACAGCATAAGGCATGCTAGCTTCAAAGCCCAACCGCTTAACGCCAAATTCAACCGCTGCTTGAGCAGCTGCTTCATAATACGCCCGCGTGACCATAAAATCGACCCCTTCAGGCAAGCGATCCTTATAGTCTTCTTCATAGCGGGCATCAGTAATTAGACGTGCCCGATCGGGACCAACCACGACCAACCCATCGCCAGTGCCACCGTCAAACCCTGTCAAATACTTTGTGTTGGCGCCTTGATAGACCACCAACCCATCGAGATCGAGCTTTTTTAAGAGTTTTTGTAATTTAGCAATGCGTGATTCAAAATAGTTCGTCATATCGCAACACATCCTTTTTATTTAATCGATGTTTCTATTATAACACAATCTCATAATTATTAATTTAATCTCATAAAAAAGACACAACCTTAATTGGTTGTGTCTTTTAATCGAAATTACTTAGCAGCTGCCAAGATTTCGTTGTATTGTTCACGTGTGTAAACAGATACTTGGCGCTTGTCACGACCCTTACGTTCGAACTTAACAACACCGTCTGTCAAAGCAAACAATGTGTCATCGCCACCCTTTTTAACGTTCACACCTGGATAGATGTGTGTTCCACGTTGGCGATAAATGATTGAGCCAGCCTTCAAAGCTTGTCCGTCAGCAACCTTAGTTCCTAGACGACGACCAGCTGAGTCACGACCGTTGGCTGAAGATCCGCCACCCTTGTGGTGCGCGAACATTTGCAAGTTTTCTTGATTCATCAACATAAGTCTATTTCTCCTTTACAAGTAATGATTACGCGATTGAATCAATCTTCACGCGTGTATATGGTTGGCGGTGGCCTTGCTTAGAATGCATGTTCTTCTTGGCCTTGTACTTGAAAGTGATAACCTTCTTTTGCTTACCTTGCTTTTCAACAGTACCAGTAACCTTTGCACCGTCGACAAAAGGTGTTCCAACCTTGCCATCAACCAAAACAACTTGGTCAAAAGTTACCTTTTCACCTTCAGCTGCATCCAACTTTTCGACGAAGATTGTGTCGCCTTCAGCGACCTTATATTGCTTGCCGCCTGTAACAATAACTGCGTATGCCATTATTGAATTCTCCTTATACTTAGACTCACCATCCCAGGCGGGCCGGCTCTAGTCCGACACGTACTTCAACCTGTTCTGAGTGGTTGTAGCTCTGCTAACAACTTTTCAATTATAACAAATCTTAAACATTTCGTCAAGAACGGGCGTCACAATCTCAATTGATCATGTCAAAATCAAACAAATTCAGACCCGTCTGACTTACCGCAGTGGTATTCACGCGTAAAATATCCGTGAATTCCTGCAAGAGCGCCACCTGGTCTAAATCCATATTATCTAACAACCATTTTGAAATTAAGGCCCAAAAGGCGCCAATGACAGCTTCCCACTGATAAACCATTTGCCGGTGATACGCCTCATCTTCTAAGTTGCCGAGCTGCGTCAACATTTGGGTACGCATACGCGACATCAAGGTGGCAAAGTAAATGCCATCACTATGCAAATTCAACACGGCATTATAAAAGGCAGCGCGGGCACTAATTGCCTGAATCATTTTAGCGACACGAAATTGACCTTGAATATGTTGGGTAAATTCTACCAACAAGTTATTATTCACTTCTGAAATCAAATGTTCCTTATTTTTGTAATACTTATAAAAAGTACCCCGCGTCACTTGCGCACGGTTCAAAAGTGTGGTGATTGAAAAATCCGGTTGGCTCGTAATTAAGCTTACCGTTGCTTCTTCAATCGCTTTTTTGGTTCTTAAAACACGAGCATCTTCTCTTTTAACCATTCCACTTCTCCACACGCAACAAGTCGTTCTTACTCGTCGTTTCTTGCACCAATTTTATAGATGGCTGATTCAATATTAAGATCTGTTTTCATTTGCTTGACGATATCTGCCCGTTGCGCTGAACTCTTATTCAAGGCATTCACTGATATCGTTATAATCGTATCAAACTTATCATGGAATCGTGACGCCACACTACCATCAATGTTGTAGTGCCCCTTTTGCGCGGCATGCACAATCGTGATAATACCCTGATCGCCATAGAAAGCATCGCGCAAGGCTTGTGCATCAGCACTACTCAAGTTCTCGCTATTGTCTTTAATAATCACATTGCCGGCGTTTTCAATGGCAGTCATTGTCTTTGGCTTATTATAATCAAACCGATCCAACGCTTGTACGAAATCTTTAATTTCACGCTGTGATCGTTGCAATTGCTTATAATCCGATTTTGGCATCGACACACCCGCATACTTAGGTTGCTGATTTGCGATAAACAATGCGGATAACAGCACAACGACGATCACGCCAAGGGCAATAAATGCTTTTCTCATGAGTTACTTCTCCATGTCTTCATTGTATATAGTATACTATGAATTTCTAATGAACAAAATAGGCGTATTCATTCTTTATCAATCGCATCATTTATGCTATGATATTATTTGTATTGCGTTGGTAGCTCAGCTGGATAGAGCAGCCGGTTTCTACCCGGCAGGTCGAGGGTTCGACTCCCCCTCAACGCATTTTCACCGTTTTACCACGATTGTTGGTAGAGCGGTTTT
>NZ_CBDKZH010000055.1:0-8775 GCF_965300815.1 Leuconostoc sp. | reverse complement strand
ATATTAACGAATTGAAGTGTTTAACTAATAAACAACTTATTTCACTCTAATGTATCAGAGGAGGGATTTTATTGTCGATGTCGTGGCTTATTTTCCGTATTGACCAGAGAGCGAACATGAGAAAATGCCAAGATACCTCAAAATAAAGTGAAAAAAGTCTAGTCATTACTGCTCGAAAACACAATATAGGATATCTAAACCAGAAAAAAGTTAAAAGGTTATCAATTTTTGGTTTGGTGCTAATGGGCTCACGTTATTTTTGGTTTACATAATCTGGTAACTTAAAAATAAAAATGCCGTCATATCAACGATTGCACCGAAACAAATGACTTGACAAGTTGCGCGTAAAAACGTATAATTTTTTGTACAGTTCATTCGTGTCGCAGACTGTGGTCTGCGACTTTTATTATTGAAAGGCGGCCATGGCAAGTCGAATCCCAGATGCCTTCATTGATGAAGTGCGTAAAAAAGTGAATATAGTTGATGTGATCGGGGAATATACACAATTGGTCAAACGTGGTCGCCAATGGAACGGATCGTGTCCTTTCCATGATGATCGCCATCCATCCCTCTTCGTCGAAGAAAATAAGCAAGTCTTTAACTGTTTTTCTTGTGGCCGTTCAGGCTCTGTTTTTTCTTTTATCATGGAAAAAGAGGGACTGAGCTATCCTGAAGCGGTCCTATCTTTGGCGGAAAAAGCGGATATGCCAGTTGATCAACAATTAACAGTGCAAGCCGCGCATCCCATTGATAGTCGCACGCAAGCGATTTATGATTTGCATTCCGCGGCACAACGGTTGTATCAGCATATTTTATTAAATACCACATCAGGCGAAACAGCTTTAGCTTATTTACACGATAAGCGGCAGTTATCTGATGCGGTCATCAAGCAATTTGGGATTGGCTTTGCGCCGGATGACAATGTGTTATTGCAATATGCCAAGGATCAAAATATCGCACCAGATATCCTGCAAGCATCAGAATTGTTTATTACAAATGATCAAGGCGTGATGCGTGATCGTTTTGCAGGGCGGATTGTGTGGCCAATCAAGACGGCACGTGGCCAAGTGGTTGGTTTTTCTGGGCGTGCACTCGCGTCAGATAACACCATCAAATATATGAACAGCCCAGAAAGTCCATTTTTCACAAAAGGCAAAATTCTTTATAATTTTGATCGTGCTAAAAATCAGATGCGACAAACCAATACAGCGCTGATTTTTGAAGGCTTTATGGATGTTATTTCGGCAGACATGGCGGGCAAAACCATGGGTGTTGCCACGATGGGAACGGCTTTAACCCCGGAACATATTCAGCAATTGGCACGGGTTGCCCAGCGTATTTTACTCGTTTACGATGGGGATGAAGCAGGCCAAAAGGCAGCCAAACGCGCGATTACGTTAATTCGCACGCATGCGCAACAAGTTGAGATTGGGATCGTACATTTACCAGATCAATTGGATCCGGATGACCTGCGGATTCAGCGTGGCACAGCTGCCTTGCAACAAGCCTTGGAACAAAATATTCAAACACCGGTTGAATTCTTGGTCAACGCTGCTCGGACTGGGAAAAATCTCAGCAACCAAGTGCAGTATCTGGCTTTTTTGCAAGAGGTGATGCAAACCTTGCAACAAGCCACGCCAGTTGAACAAGATTTACAACTGACCAAAATCGCCAATGAGTTTGGCACTTCAAAACAAGCGTTGCAGGCACAATTGCAACAAACGTTGGCCCAAAGTCGGGCCAGACCAGCTGCTACGCAAAATTATTCAAAACGTACGCCAAAAGCCTACACGGATCAAATGACACCACCACCCGCAGCACCAGCTGATAGCGAACCGCGGGTTGGGCAACGCTTAACTAAAGTTGAGCAGGCGGAACGCGCCTTGCTTATGGCCATGATTAAGTCACCACAGGTATTGGCCCAAGTTAAAGCGACCACGGGGTTTGCGTTTGTGCATCCAGATTATCAATTATTGATGATGTTGGCGGCCATTTATCAAGGGCAACATCCAGAACCATTTGATTTAGCGCAGTTTATGGATTTTATCCAGAAACCAGCTTTAAATCAAAAAATTATGGCTATTGATCGGGCTTATGGTGACCTCACCATTGAACATGAGGCGATTCGTGATTATTTGCAAATCATTATGGAAGAGGCGCCGATTGAAGCACGTGTACAAGAATTACAACAATTGATCAACGTCGCGAAGCAACAACATGATGACACCAAGTTGTTGCAACTGATGACAGAATTGATCAACCTCAAGAAACAACATTCAGGGTAAGTGGCTTAGGCCAAAGATCCGGTGATAACGTTTAACCCGTATATTAGGAGAAGTAAGACATGGCAACTAATTTATCTTCAAGCAAAATCTCAGATATCAAAGATTATCTTGATTCACAAAACATTTCATATAATAGCCGTGCCAAGAAAGCGGAGTTACTCGCTTTGGCACAAGGTAAAACACCAGAGGAAGCTGCTGCTGCCGGTCGTGCATCAAAGCCAAAAGCGGCTAAGAAGTCAGGGATTATTAAGAGCCCAGAATATGACAAAGCCGTCAAAGCGTTGATTGCTGAATATAAGCCAGCCAAAGAAGTGACGTATGCCACTTTGTCAGAACGTTTGGCAGAACCGTTCCATTTGGATGGTGAAAATATTGAACGCTTGATGGAAAAAGTTGAAGATGCTGGTGTGGCCATCGTGGATGAAAAGGGTGAACCAGCACCAGAAGTCTTGCAAGCAAAGCAAAACAAGCCTTCTAAAGAAGAACTTGATCAAGCTGAAGATACGCCAGCTGGGATTAAAATCAATGATCCTGTGCGGATGTATTTGAAAGAGATCGGCCGCGTAAACTTGCTAAAGGGTGATGAAGAAATTAACATTGCCAAGCGTATTGAAGCTGGTGATGTGGAAGCCAAGCAAGAATTGGCGGAAGCTAACTTGCGTTTGGTGGTCTCAATTGCCAAGCGTTATGTTGGTCGTGGGATGCAATTCTTGGATTTGATTCAAGAAGGTAACATGGGCTTGATGAAAGCGGTTGACAAGTTTGATTACACGAAGGGCTTTAAGTTCTCAACTTATGCCACATGGTGGATTCGTCAAGCAATCACACGTGCCATCGCCGACCAAGCGCGTACCATCCGTATTCCAGTTCACATGGTGGAAACGATTAACAAGTTGATTCGTATTCAACGCCAATTGTTGCAAGATTTGGGTCGTGAACCCTTGCCTGAAGAAATTGGGGCTGAAATGGATTTGACACCAGATAAGGTCCGTGAAATCTTGAAGATTGCCCAAGAACCCGTGTCATTGGAAACACCAATCGGTGAAGAGGATGATTCACATTTGGGCGACTTCATTGAAGACAATGAAGCGATTTCTCCAGCTGACTCAGCTGCTTATGAAATGTTGCGTGACCAATTAGAATCAGTTTTGGAAACGTTGACGGATCGTGAAGAAAACGTCTTGCGTTTGCGTTTTGGTTTGGAAGACGGTCGTACCCGTACACTTGAAGAAGTCGGTCGTGTCTTTGGGGTTACCCGTGAACGAATTCGTCAAATCGAAGCAAAAGCTTTGCGTAAGTTGCGCCACCCAAGTCGTTCAAAGCAATTGAAGGACTTTATGGATGACGGTAACATCTAATCTTAAAAGCCACGCGTTGCGTGGCTTTTTTTTGCGCCCTATGTTATGCTGGTAATTAGCGGTTCATCAACCATCCCGCTTAAAAAAACTAGGAGATTGCCATCATGCAAAAAAATTTAACAACAACTAACGGCCGTCAGGCGCATAACATCACCCTAATTGCGGTAGTAGCAGCGATTTACGCAGCAATTACGTTCGTGATTCAACCGATTGCTTTTGGACCAGTCCAATTACGCGCTTCGGAAGGGCTTAATCATTTGGCCGCTTGGAACAAGCGCTATGTGGTGGCATTAGGGATTGGGGTCTTTATTGCAAACTTGGTCTCACCACTTGGTTGGATTGACTGGGTATTTGGGACACTGGGGACCGTGATTATGACTGGGGTGACGTATCTTTTGGCACGACGTGTTACTAGTGCCTTAATCAAAATTATTATCAGTACCGTTGTCGTATCGACGTTGGGGATGGCGATTTTGGCGGCCGAATTTACTTTTGCCTTTAATATTGGTGCCAGTGGGGCCTTCCCGTCAGGAGCTAAAGGTGGTCTGATGGCGCAATGGCTGGCGTATTATGTGAGTTTAGTACCAGGTGAATTGGCCTCACTGATTATTGGTGGTGTTGTCATTTACGCGTTGAGTAAAATTGTGGATTTGAGTAAATAATGATTGAACAAGATTATCAAAACAAGCATATTTTAGTAACCGGTGCCGCTTCAGGCATCGGTTTTTCGCAACTTGAGACTTATTTGGCTGCAGGGGCGAACGTCTATGCGTTGGACTTTCAACCTATTTCGCTGGTGCATCCGCGTTTACAAACTTATCAAATTGATTTACGGGACCATGATGCCTTAACCGCGCTAGCGACTGACCTGACTAATCGTGTTGATTTTGATATTTTACTCAACACGGCTGGTGTGCTAGATGACTATCAGCCGTCGTTGGCCACTAATTTGGCAGAATGGCAGCGCGTACTCGACACGAATCTAACGCCAATGTTTATTTTAAGTAATGCCGTATTACCGGCGATGCTGGCGCGTGGCTATGGCCATATCATTAATATGGCCTCGATTGCAGGCTTTTCGGCTGGTGGTGGCGGGGCCGCTTATACCACGAGTAAGCATGCCATTATTGGTTATACCAAGCAGCTCGCCTTTGATTATGCACCGCAAGGGTTACATGTTAATGCCATTGCCCCAGGGGCGATTGCGACGCCGATGAACGCGGCTGATTTTGCTGGTGAGGGGGCGATGGCCAAACAAGTCGTAGCCCAAACGCCTGCCCGTCGTTGGGCTACCGCGCAAGAAGTCGCTGATTTGACGTTATATTTAACCAGTCCACAGGCAGATTATATTAATGGCGCCGTTTTGCCAATTGATGGTGGCTGGACGCTGGGGCATTGAAATCGAGATGTGACATGGTCAAAAATTGATGTTATACTGAACTTATTTCTAGGGGGGATAACAAGTAGTATGTCAATTTTAGAAGAAATTATGGCGGATCCGGAAAATGCGGCTTTTACCCAAAAGGGTTGGCAACCTATTTTTTCGGCACCAACAACGGCCAAAATTGTCATTATTGGCCAAGCACCGAGCCGAAAAGTGCAAGATAGTGGCATTATGTGGCATGATGCCTCTGGGGACCGCTTGCGTGAGTGGTTGGGCGTTGATGAAACGACCTTTTATGATTCTGGTTTGTTCGGTGTCATTCCGATGGATTTTTATTTCCCAGGCAAGGGTAAGTCGGGGGATAAGCCACCGCGTGCCGGGATAGCTGAGAAATGGCATCCACGTCTTTTGGCGCAAATGCCTGATGTTGAACTGATGATTTTAATTGGCGCTTATGCCCAACGCTATTATCTCGACTTGTCACCAAAGGATACTATCACAGCAACCGTGAAAAATTATGTGCATTATTTGCCACGCTATTTCCCGATTGTCCATCCGTCACCACGGAATAATATTTGGCTGAAAAAGAATCCGTGGTTTTTACAGGACGTTGTGCCAGCACTACAAACCACCGTTCACAATATTTTAAAATAAACGAGCAACCAATCATGTTGAATGATTGGTTTTTTTGTGATGTAATGAGGCCATCATAATAAAATTCAATTTAACTTTTATTAGTGAGGCTGATGCGCTATAATAAGGAAAGCAATAATGTGTGATATATCACAAATAATCAGAAGGAGTTTAGCGGATGATAATGCATGCCCCATAGACCGGCCAATAACCGAGAATACTTGCCCAGACACAACGTAGCGTTGCTTCCCGACACGGCTACTCAAAAACAATAGGAGAACTTAACATGTCAATGAATGCCTTAACAAACTCGGCTTCTGCCCGTTGGACCAACATTAAATTTCGTCTCCAGGCGTTGCCAAAACAACTCCGGTACACCTTCAGTTTACGCGAGAATATACGTGATCTGACAGCATTAACCAAAACCTCACGCATCATGATGGGGTTAATGCTAAGCGCAACGGTTGTCGCGTTTATTTTAGGTCAAAACTTTGGTTTTATTGGTTGGATTAGCTTAATAACTGGTATCGCGACGGTCATGAATCTGATTTTAGTGGATCAGGGCCGCTTAACAAATTACAGCTGGGGTGTCCTTGGTTGTGCGGTGTGGTTAATTGTTGCTTTAAATAATCATCTAATCGGTGATATTGCGTCGCAATCTTTTTATTTTGTGATGCAGTTTGTCGGTATCTCGGTTTGGCATCAAAATAAAGGGCGGGACAATACGGTGCAAGCCAAAAAACTATCAGCCAAAAATGCCGTATTGTATCTCATCATGACCTTTGTGATTTATGGGATTATTTTAGGCATTAGTCATTCGCTGCACGGTGCCCAAATTTACCTTGATGCGACACTATTACCGCTTGGCATCATTGGGCAAGTCTTGATGACCTATGGGTATCGCTCGCAGTGGATTGCTTGGATTGTATTAGACGTCATTAACGTGATTATCTGGACCAGAGCCTTGCAAGCAGATCCATCTGCTGGGGCAACGTCGATGCTCGCGTTGCAAATCATGATGTTAATTAATTCGTTTTATGGCCAATATATGTGGTTAAAAAAGTCACAAACCGCTTAACAAAAAAGCAACCAAATCGCATTTGGTTGCTTTTTTAGGTGAGCCAGAGGCAAATTGAGCTGCCAATGACCATAAAAATAACTAAATAGACGACGTTGAGCCAAGTAAATGTTTTGAAAAAATGATAACTTGAGCGATCACGGTCAAATAGTTGATATTGACGTAAAGCGAGTAAATTGGCCAGTGAGGCAATGAGCGTTCCTAAACCACCAACGGTGACGCCCAGATACAAACCAGTCACGCGTGTTGTGAACTTAGAGAGTAATACCGCAGCTGGCACATTACTAATCACTTGGCTACTGATGACGCCAGCAAAAAATGTTTTGGGCGTTGTGTCTGTTGTGAATGATAAGAGGTGGTGAATGGCAGGTAAGCGACTAATGGCACCGACAATGATGAAAAAATTGATGAACATTAACAAAATGCCGTAGTCTACTTTGACGAGAACTTGGCGATCTAACAGACCAGCGGCTAATAAACTGACCACGACGGCTAGCCAAATGGGTAAGACCGACAAGATACCAAGTAATACGATCACCGTAGCGACTAACAGCCAGCTGACTTTGCGCCGATCAATGGGTGGGACTGTTGTCGTCATGGCTGGAATTGGTCGTGCCGGAAAGAACAAGGTGACGACAACTAAGCTTAGAAAACCAAGCACACCGATTGGTAGTGATAAGGTCATAAAGTGCGGTAAGCTGAGATGATAATACGAGACTAAATAGAGGTTTTGTGGGTTACCAAACGGCGTCAACGCACTGCCTAAATTGGCATAGATCGTTAATAAACTAATCGGCACAATTTTTTTGAGATTGAGTTGTTGACTGATCTTAAAAAAGATAGGCACGAGCGTTAAAATGGCCACATCATTGGTAAAAAACATCGAGCCAACAAATGAAAAGAGGAGCATTACCCCAATGATATCTCGAGTTGTGCGACATTTCGCCACAATGGTGTTAGCGATGTAAGTCAAGACATGGAGTTGGCCGTAAATGGTGACAATAACAAGCAACGCCAGCAGTGCCAAAATGGTGTGACTATCAATATCTTTCGGCGACACTTGGCCGAAAATAAGGGCAACGATGACTAAGCCCAACGTGACCAAAAACGTTTTATCGGTATAAATTCTTTTGACTACTATGATCATTTTGTTGCTTTCTAGAGTTCGATATTCACTCATTATACCTGATTTTTCAGGGCTACGGGTTGCTAATCACGATGGGATTTGGCTTAGGCTTGTTGGGATAAAATCCGGATGAGTAAAGTTTCCTCAGTCGTTAAATTATGATTTTTCCGAAAGGCCACATTGGCACTAAAAGTTGGTTGATTGTCATCAAGTAAGGGGATGGCGACAATATTTGGATCGGTTGTGGTTACGATATTGGTTAGTAAGGCGACCCCGATGTTTTCGGCTACTAAGCTCATGAGAAAGGAGACATCATTGGTTTTTAAGAACGTTTTAGGGCGAATGCCAGCGTTTTTGGCCAGTTGCTTCATCGCTTGGACGTGAATAAAACTCGCATCAAATGAGACAAATAGTTGGTTTTTTAAATCTTTAAAATAAATACCGGCTTGCTGTTGGGCTAACGGATTCGTTTTGGCCATATAGATATAGAACGGGGCTGTGGCAAATGGAAAAACTTGGAGTTTGTCATTAGTGGCTTGACCTAAAGAACCAAGTAAGGCTAAATCAATATCGCCATTAATCAACGATTGGGTTAATCCGTTAGAGCCAGCTTCATAAATATGCATATGGTCAATATTATATTGGTGATCAAAGGCCTTGGTGGCTAACACGATTTTGGCAAAATAAGCATGTTTGAGAATCGGGGGCAGTCCAATTGTTGTCGTGCGTGATTGCAAATGGGTAATTTCTTGGTGTGCACTATCGAGTTCATTTAAAATAGAGGCCGCATGTTGGTAGAGTTGTTCGCCGGCTGGCGTAAATTTAAGATCTACGGTCGCATCTCGGCGAATCACGAGCTAGGCTTGAAAGTATGTCTCAAGCCGTTTGCTGGCACTGCTAATGGATGGATG
>NZ_CBDKZH010000054.1:0-9106 GCF_965300815.1 Leuconostoc sp. | reverse complement strand
AATTGAAGACATGCGCCAGTCTGGTGCCATTATTGATGGCATGCATCATATGTTACGTGATTTGATTCAACCAGGCATTGATACTTGGGAAATTGAGACAAAGGCGCGTGAGTATATTGAAAGTCACGGTGGCGTGCCTTTGCAAATTGGTTACGAAGGCTTTAAGTATGCCACGACTATCAGTATTAATAATGAAGTGGCCCACGGGTTGCCACGCAAAGGCCTCAAATTAAAAAACGGCGATCTCGTTAAAGTTGATACAGTCGTCGGCCTTAATGGCGCGGTTTCAGATTCTGCTTGGTCCTATGCAGTTGGCGAAGTGTCACCCGAAGTGGCACAATTGATGGACGTGACAAAAAAAGCGATGTATCTTGGTATTGACCAAGCTGTTATCGGTAATCGTATTGGTGATATTGGGCATGCCATTCAACAATATACAGAAGTTGAACATGGCTATGGCGATGTGCGCCAATATATTGGTCATGGTGTTGGCCCAACGATGCATGAAGACCCACAAGTGCCACATTATGGTAAGCCAGGTCGTGGCGTTCGTTTGCGCGAAGGCATGGTCATTACTATCGAACCAATGATTAACCTTGGTGGTTGGGAAGTTGAAACGGACGATACGGAAGCAGACGGCTGGACAGTTTCAACCCTTGATGGTTCATGGTCAGCACAATATGAACACACCTTAGCAATCACGAAAGACGGTCCTAAAATCTTGACAAGTCAAGATCCAGAATTTGATGCAAAATATTTGTAAAAGTGAGTTGGAAAATTGAAAATAAAGCCAAAACGTCGATCATACTTGATTGCAAAACGATGCATCGATATTGTTTTTGCGTTATTGGGATTGATCGTACTGTCGCCGATATTTTTGATCGTTTATATCTTATTAAAAGTTGATAGCCCACAGTCGCCGGCATTTTTTAAGCAACAACGGGTTGGTCGCAACGGGAAAACATTTGATATTTATAAATTTCGTTCAATGGTACCCAACGCAGAAGACATCTTGAAGTCGAACCAGGCATTGTATGACAAATACGTCGCCAATGGCTATAAGTTACCGACGAAGGAAGATCCACGTATTACCAAGCTTGGGGCTTTTTTACGCCGATCAACAATTGATGAATTACCGCAGTTTTGGAATATGCTCATTGGGGATATGAGCCTGGTCGGTCCTCGGCCGATTGTTGCTGAAGAGTTGAAAGAATATGGCGATCAAGTCGCTTTGTTTTTGTCAGTAAGACCTGGTGCCTTAGGCCTTTGGCAGGCCAGTGGTCGCTCATTGATTGAGTATCCAGAACGAACACAAATCGAATTAGAATACGTTGCGAATGCTGGTTTTTGGTATGACATTAGCATTGTGTTCCGAAATATCATTGCGATATTTAAATCTAAAGGTGCCTATTAAAGGCTGCCTGTATTTGGTAGTATGAATGACAAATAAAACGCAAATTTTAATGGCAGCGCACAAGCTTGTGCCGGTGCCAGATGAAACAATTTATACGCCAATTCAAGTTGGTGCCGCGCTATCAGCAGAGCGATTTCCCGGCTTTATTTCAGATGATACTGGTCGCAATATTTCTGAAAAAAATCCGTATTTCAATGAATTGACCGCCATTTACTGGGCACGTCACAATAGCGATGCTGAGGTGATTGGATTGGTCCATTACCGCCGGTTCTTTTCATTTTCTCGGCAAAAAGATTTAGCCAAAATTTTGACGTCAGCGCAGTTAGCAGACTTGTTGGCCAAAAATGATGTGATTTTGCCAAAAAAGCGGCGCTACTGGATTGAATCCAGTGATTCTCATTATCGGCATGCGCATCACGAAGCCCCACTTGATATTTTGCGTGAGGTCATCGCGACAAAGCAGCCAGACTATCTGGCAGCCTTTGATCGTAATATGTCACGGACATGGGCGCATATGTTTAATATGTTCATTATGCGGCGTGACCGGTTTGATGCGTATGTTGATTGGTTATTTGATATTTTATTTGCCGTGGAAGCCCGTGTGCAAGTAGATGTTGAAACGTGGGATAGTTATGAACAACGGGTGTACGGTTTCTTGAGTGAACGCTTACTGGACGTCTGGTTGGAAAAAAAACAGATTCAGTATCAAGAAGTCCCGGTTGTTTTTATGGGAAAGCAAAATTGGCTGCTCAAAGGTGGCCGATTTGTCGCACGGAAAATTGGCATTGGTCGATCACATTAAGGTGATTGGCTTTTTTTGTGCCATAAATTAGGGTGGTGATGCGGCATGTTATGAACATGCGGTAGCAAATCACATCATGGTATGATTTTTGATATGCAAAACGGGGTTGTCTCAGGTATAATAGAACTACTATGACAAATAAATTTAATACGAAGAATTATGACTACTTAGTTGTTGGTGCTGGACCGTTCGGCATGATTTTTGCCTACGAAGCTGCCAAGCGTGGCAAGCGGTCTCTGATTGTTGAAAAGCGCCCTTATATTGGTGGCAACATGCATACCCATACTGAACATGGGATTACGGTGCATGATTTTGGCGCACACATTTTCCATACAGATAATAAAGAAGTGTGGGATTATATTCGTCAATTCGCCGAATTTAATGGCTATCAAAACCAAGTGGTGGCGAACTACAAAGGCACATTGTACAATTTGCCCTTCAACATGAATACGTTCTATCAAATGTGGGGAACCAAGACACCTGCCGAAGCACAAGCCAAAATTGCTGAACAAAAGGCTGCGGCTTTGGCTGACTTAGGTGATCGCCAACCACGTAACTTGGAAGAACAAGCGATTTCATTAATCGGAACTGACATTTACGAAAAGCTCATTAAGGGTTACACGGAAAAGCAATGGGGACGTAAAGCTACTGAATTGCCAGCCTTTATTATTAAGCGCTTGCCGGTACGTTTTATTTACGATAACAACTACTTTAACCACCGCTATCAAGGGATTCCGGTGGGTGGTTATACGCAAATTTTTGAGCGTATGGTGGCCCAATCGAACGGCTTGATTGATGTCTTAACAGACACTGACTTCTTTGATCATAAGGACACGTTATTAGCCGAATTCCCACGGGTACTCTACACGGGCATGATTGATCAATTCTTTGACTATAAGTTTGGGGAATTAGAATATCGTTCACTCCGTTTTGAGCATGAAGTAGTGGATTCAGAAAACTATCAAGGTAATGCTGTCATTAACTATACAGATGCCGAAACACCTTACACGCGTGTCATGGAATGGAAGCACTTTGATGGTTTGGCTGACGAAGGTAAAACAATCATTACGCGCGAGTATCCACAAGAGTGGAACCGTGAAAAAGAAGCGTATTACCCAGTCAACGATGACAAAAACACGCAAATCTACAAGCAATATGCGAAAGAAGCACGGACAAAGCACGCAGAAATTATTTTTGGTGGTCGCTTAGGGAAGTATCGTTACTTTGATATGGATCAAGTGATTAATGATGCTTTGAACACGGTTCGTGAAGAATTTGGGGTCGCTTCAGATTTCAACTTCGCACATGACAACGTTAAATAAACGGGCCCTTTTGGGCGTACATATAACACTTTAGCGTGATTCGTCTGACTAATTAGCACTGAATCGGTGATTTAGCAACTGGACAGCGACACGATGGCGTAGCGCAACATTTAAATTAACATCGAAAGGCATAATCGGTAGATGTCTGGTCGTACAATGACTGGCACAGTGAGATTGCTTAGGCAAGAAGCGTACCAACAGTGTGCGACAGCGATGTTATTTTTTTGTGCCATTTTGTGAACAGTGCAACTGTCTAGTCGCAGGTTGCCAGCATCAAGGTAAATTTGGCGATCGGCTAATGTGTGATGTCTGTGGGACACAACACAGTCTCTGTGACCGCAGTAATCAATATCATAATTGAAGAGGGAAAACATGACTGAACCAACTGTAACAGCGATGATTGTCACGTATAATCGGCTACCGTTATTAAAAGAAGCGATTCAAAAAGTGTTAGCACAAGACACGTCTGCCTTAAAACATCTCATTGTGGTTAATAGCGCGAGTACCGATGAGACACACGAGTATTTAGATCAGTTAACTGATCCACGCTTAATTGTGACCCACATGTCGGAAAATCTGGGCGGTGCTGGCGGTTTTAATTGGGGTATGCGAGAATTTATGATGCTCACGCAGGATGATTATGTCTGGGTGATGGATGATGATTCGATGCCAACCGAGGATGCTTTATCCAAGTTGTTGGCGCTATTTGCAGCGCAGCCTAAGGCAGGTTGGGCGGCTAGTAAAGTGATTTGGACTGATGGCGATTGGTCTAAGATGAACGTCCCAGCACCACTGGCAGGAAACGCCGCAACGTTATTACAGGATCAGGCGCGCTGGCTGCCAATCAAGCAGGCCACGTTTGTCTCAACCATTTTTTCACGGGCAGTGATTGCACAAATTGGGTTACCGCAAAAAGAATATTTCATCTGGGGGGATGATATTGAATTTACCCAACGTGCCACGCAAGTCAGTGCGGGATTTTTTGTGCGAGACTCGATTGTGGTACATGCGAGTCAAGCCAACCCCAAGCCAGGAGATATTGTGGGTGAAGTAGATATCACACGCTTACCCCGCTATTATTATGAGTATCGCAATCGCATTCTGACGTCGCGGCGGCGCCATTCGCTCATTAAATTAGGCAAAACGCTCGCACATACTGGGCTTGATTTTATTAAAACGTTATTGTTACCAAGTGTGCAGTTTCGTGGTCAAAAATTAAAGATTATTGTGGTAGGCACTTATCAAGGGCTTAAATTCCGGCCGGCGATTGAATATGTGCCACAAGTCTGTGAGAGTGCTTAGTGCCCATCTTTATGAGAGACATATTTATGGGTTGTCAACGCGAGTCCATCAGTGTTAAACTGTATTATATTAAAAAATACGTGATATAGTGTCGGATAATGGCCGACTGTTTCTACCCAGCACCGATGTTGGACTATCACAAATGCGGGATCTGTCCATCATTTGTGGTGGGCAGATTTTTCGCGTTTAGGAGAGTATTATGTCGAAGTTTTTTAAACTGGCTGAAAACAAAACGACTGTACGTCGTGAAGTTTTAGCAGGGATAACGACCTTTGTGTCGATGGCTTACATTTTCTTTTTGAACCCTCAAATTTTGGGGCAAGCTGGTATTCCTGAACAAGCCGTCTTTTTGGCAGCCATTATTGTTGCCATATTTGGGACGTTGTTTATGGGAATATTTGCCAACGTACCGTTTGCATTGGCGCCGGGAATTGGGATGCAAGCGTACTTCACTTATACCATCGTGTTTGGCTTTGGCTTTTCATGGCAGCAAGCCTTGGCGATTGTCTTTTTGGTTGGTGTTGTCGATATCGCCATTACGTTAACACACGGCCGTCGCGCAATTGTTAAGGGCATTCCAACCGAATTAAAGGCCGCCATTGGTGGTGGTATCGGGATGTTTGTGACGTATATTGGCTTAAAGAATGCCGGGTTCATTAACTTTTTGGTGGATGGCAACAACGTTAAGACAGTCAATGACGAAGCTTACACAGGTAAGACGAGTGGGGCGATTCATTCACTCTTAGCCAATGGTGGTGTTACACCAGAATTGACAAAGTTTAACGAACCATCAGTTTTGTTGGCTTTAATTGGTTTCGTGTTGCTCCTTGTTTTGGTTATGCGTAAAGTACCAGGTGCCTTTTTGATTACGTTGGTTGCCACAACTTTGATTGGTATTCCAATGGGCGTGACGAACACACAAATCCAACCAGGGACATCAATTGGTTCTGCCTTCCACCAACTTGGTGATGTCTTTGGGCAAGCCTTTGGTGCCAAAGGAATGGGCAGTCTGTTTTCAAATTGGGAAAACACCTCAATGGCTATTGTGACAATCTTTGCCATGGGGCTAACTGGTTTGTTTGATGCAATCGGGACGTTGATTGGTATTGGTAATCAAACGGGTATCTTCTCAAAAGCAGACACGAAAGCGTTTGAACAAGAAGATGGTTTCAACTCAAAGATGGACCGCGCTTTGGTGGTTGATACCTTTACCACTGCTTTAGCGGGTGTTGTTGGGACGTCAAATACCACAACATTCATTGAATCAGCGACTGGTATTGCAGCTGGTGCCCGCACCGGCTTAGCCAATGTTGTCACAGCGATTGGCTTTGGTTTGATGGTGATTTTTGCACCGTTTGTTGGGGTTGTCCCATCAGCGGCCACATCACCATTGTTGATTCTAGTTGGGATTATGATGATGGGTGAATTCAAGAAGATTTCTTGGGAAAACTTGGAAGTTGCCATTCCAGCGTTCTTCACTTCTGTCTTTATGGCCTTCTCATACTCAATTTCATATGGGATTGCCGCCGGCTTCATTTTCTTCATTGTGGTGAAGTTAGCCCTTGGTAAATTCAAGGAAGTGTCACCAGTTTTGTTAATCGTGTCAACGTTCTTCTTGATTAACTTTATTATGTTGGCATTCATGTAATTCAATATTGATTTCAATAAAAACCGCCGTTATGGCGGTTTTTTTGATACAATGTTAATATGAAAACAGGAACAGTAAAAATTTGGCAAAAAGAACGTGGCTATGGCTACATTACTCCGGACGAAGGCGGCGCTGACGTCTACGTTCACTTTAACGGCATTGATATGGACGGTTTCAAATCGCTCAATCAAGGGGAACGTGTCAGCTACGTCCTCGTTCAAGGCTATAAAGATTATCAAGCAGCAGAAGTAAGACCCATCATGAAGAAGGCATCAGAAGTATAATGGCGGAACGCGAGCAAGTACAAGATACCCAAATCGTCTATGAAGGGCCTATTTTTAGTGTCGAAAAACAGGCAGTCACGTTGTTTAATGGTAAGACATCGCAACGCGATATTGTCCGACATGTGCCCGCAATTGCCGTGTTAGCGTTTGTTGATGACGACCATATTTTGTTGGAAAAACAATATCGGGCGACAATTGGGGATTTTATCTTAGAAATTCCTGCGGGTAAGTTAGATGAACGTGATGTTGATCAACCAGAACACGCCGTTGTTCGTGAGTTAAATGAAGAATTACGCGTGTCAGCTGGTGATATTCAACGGGTGACCGGTTTTTATGAAACCGTTGGTTTTTCAGATGCTTATATGTATCTCTACGTGGCCCGCGATTTGCAGCCACTGCCCGTTGCTGAGCAATTACCACGGGATTTAGGTGAGTCTTTAGACATTGAGACGATCAGCTATGACGAGATGAAGCGTTTGTTTGAAGCCGGCGCGTTGAATGATCAAAAAACGTTGACGGCCTTCTTATACTGGTCATATATACGAGGTTAAGATGGCAGAAGAACTATCACGGCGTGCCGCAAAGAAAGCACAAAAACAACGCGAGAAGGAACGTATTCGGGTCGAAAAAGCATATGCTAAAGCGCATCCCACCCCAATCACACTCGTGACACCAGAAACACGTGAAGAAATGCGTCTGACCCGTAAAGGGCGCTACGAACTGGGGTCAGATGGTAAACTCACTGCTAATGGTAAATCTAAACGATTACGGTATCGCTATAATGTGGCGATTGTTTGCTTAATTGTGCTGATTATCGCGACTTATGCGTATTTCTTTTTAGTCAAATAATTGGGGCTTAAATCACACCAAAACTGGTGGTAAATTAGGAAGGAAGAGATGACCGAATCGTTTGGCTGATTCGGCGTCATTAATGACAACATGAAAATTGGAATTATTACGCCAATGGCGGAAGAAAAAATCACACTGATTGCTGCCTTAGAAGATGTGACAACTAAGCAACACGGTGGGACTGAAATCACAAGTGGTCGCTATAAAGGTCATGAGGTGATTTTAACCGAATCAGGTATTGGGAAAGTAGCTGCGGCTTCTGCGACTGCGTTGATGATTGATAATTTTGAACCTGACTTAGTAGTCAATACTGGTTCTGCTGGTGCGCTTGATCCTGATTTGAAAATTGGGGATGAAGTGATTGGCACACAAGTCGCTTATTCAGATGTTGACGTGACGGTGTTTGGATATGCTTACGGACAAGTCCCAAACAAGCCACTTTACTATGAAGCCGACCCAACAGTGGTTAAAGACTTTGAACAATTAGCCCCAGTAAAAGAAGGCTTGATTGTATCGGGCGATCAATTCGTGCAAGATACGGCAAAAAAGCGTATTTTAACACATTTCCCAGAGGCTTTAGTGGCCGAAATGGAAGCTGCTGCGGTTGCGCAGGTTGCGTACCAATTTGGCACACCTTTCATTGTCTTGCGTGGGGTGTCTGATTTAGCAAATGGTGATTCTGGCGTGGTATTTGATGATTATGTCGTTGAAGCAGGGCGGGCTTCAGCAAAATTGTTGCTATCTTATTTGGATAGCAAAGCATAATTGAGACCGTGAGAGCGGTCTTTTGTGCTTTAATCACGCAATATATAAATTTAAAATAAGGATTTTAAAGATGATAACTAGTTATAACTTACAAGGGATGGGTGATGTTTTAGTCATTATTTTGGCCCCAAATGCTGCTGAACAAACAGTAACAACAAATGGTCAAGTGACGCGTATTCAAGATGCTGCAACACAAGCCACAACTGGTTTTAACATTGCTGGCGTTGGCGCACAATTGGGCTTAACTGACGTTCAAGGACAAGTCGTATTGGATGCGGATCAAGTTGATCAGGTTAATAGTTTGCTAGCAGAAGCTGGCTTTGAAGATCGCTTGACGGTGTCACCCTCAAAGCTAGTCATTGGTCGCGTTGAAAAAATGACGGCGCATCCTGATTCTGATCATTTGCATGTGACCACAATCACTGTTGGCAAGGGTAAAACGCTACAAATTGTATCAGGTTCACCAAATATGCGTGAAGGGATCAAAGTCGTGGTCGCACAACCAGGAACAATGATGCCATCAGGTGCCTTGATTTGGGATGGCGCTTTACGGGGCGTGCAATCAAGTGGCATGATCGTTTCAGGACGTGAATTGCAATTGCCGGCAGCACCAGATAAGCCAGGGGCACTGGTATTACCTGAAGACTTTGGTGAAGTTGGCGCGGTTTTTGACTTTGATAAAGCACAGAACTTGTATACGGATCACTTAGTTGATACGAA
>NZ_CBDKZH010000053.1:6414-9193 GCF_965300815.1 Leuconostoc sp. | reverse complement strand
TTAAAATATTGTCGCTCATCTTTGGCAGTATCTAACCTTATTTTCGGGCAAAAAAATCCTAGCTGGATCCAGCTAGGATTTTTACCAGTCAGCTTATTTAAGCTGCCTTAATATAGTTGACACCATCTGCCTTTGGCGCACGTGTCTTACCAAAGAAGAAGACAAGCACGATAATCGTCAAGACGTACGGTGCGATTTGTAGCCAAATTGATGGGACGTTCTTCAAACCTGGCAATTGTGCCCCAACCACAGCAAGTGATTGTGACAAACCAAAGAAGAGCGAAGCACCCAATGCCCCAATTGGATTCCAACGACCAAAGATCATCGCTGCCATCGCCATGAATCCCTGACCCACAATGGTGCTGGCTGAATAGTTCAATGAAATTGACTGTGCCACTACGGCACCACCAACGCCACCAAGCAAGCCTGAAAGCATCACGCCTGAATAACGCAAACTGGCCACATTCAAGCCTAATGTATCAGCTGCTTGCGGATTTTCACCAACTGACCGCAAACGCAAACCAAACTTCGTCTTGAAAATCACGTACCAAGATAGCACTGCCACCACGATCGCTAGCCAAGCAGGCCCAGAAGTCTTCGCAAAGAAGAGGTCCCCAAGAATCGGAATGTGTGACAAAACTGGAATTGATGTATAACCAAAGTCTTGTGAAATTGGCACAGTTTGTCCCTTACCATAAAGGACTTTAATTAAGAAGACACCCAAGGCTGGGGCCATCAAATTAATCACTGTACCCGAAATAATGTGGTCCGCACGCAATGTGATTGTTGCCACACCATGTAACAAAGAGAAGAGCAAACCAACCACAGCACCGGCAAGCAAGCCAAACCAAGGTGTGGCTGAACCTAAAGTGCTAGCAAAAGTCAGGTTAAAGACAACCGCCGCAAACGCGCCCATGCCCATAATCCCTTCCAAACCAACGTTGACGACGCCGCCACGTTCTGAGAACGTGCCACCAATTGACGTGAAAATCAACGGCGTTGAGTAAACTAATGTACTAGAAATTACGAGTGATAACATCGCCATTAATGACATCTTTATTCACCGCCTTTCTGATTTTTACCGGCAACCGACTCGGCTTTGGCTGCCTTCTTAATTGCAGCTGCTTCAGCTGCCTTTTCGTCCATTTCATGGACACGCTTTTGAATCAATTGAATCAAATACTTTGCTCCAACGAAGAAGATAATTGACGCTGTCACAATATCAACCAATTCAAATGGTACACCTGATGACATTGGCATGCCTAGACCACCAATCTTCAACACTGAGAAGATTGCGGCTGATGCTAAGATACCAAGGTATGAGCCGCTACCAAGCAACGCAACCGCCATCCCGTCAAAACCAATGGCTGGCGAACCATTTTGCGTAAAGAAGTTCAGATAATTTCCAAGACCTTCAATGGTACCAGCTAAACCAGCTAATCCACCAGAAATGGCCATAGCAATCACGGCATTACGCTTGTCTGACATCCCTGCGTACTTTGCCGCATCCGCATTCAAACCAACGGCACGAATTTCAAACCCAAGTGTTGTCTTAGTCATCACAAACCAGATCACAACAATCATGATCAAAGCAATGAAAATACCCGCTGAAATACTTGAGCCTTGCGTCAAATCAGTCAACCACTTCATTTGCAATGACGCATTGGCGCCGACTTGCTTGGTTGTTTCGGCTGATTCTTTAATGCTCTTTGACATCGTATTTTGCAAAATGTTATTCCCTAAGAACAACAAAATATAGTTCATCATGATGGTCACGATCACTTCACTAGCACCAAACTGGGCGCGTAACCAACCCGGAATAGCACCCGCGATCGCCCCTAACCCAACGCCAAGCAAGATAGAACTTGGCATCATCAGATAAGCTGGCATATCTGGAAAACTCAACGCATACCAGACTGAACCAACCCAACCGGCTAAGGCTTGACCAGATAACCCAATGTTAAAGAATCCAGCTGTTTGCGCCACGGCAAAACCAAGCGCCGTTAAAATCAATGGCGTCATTTGAGTCAAGACACCACCGATGTCTTGCATTGAACCAAAGGCTGAACCCAGTAACGCCACATAACCAGAAATCGGATTATACCCGAAAACCAGCATAATAACGGCCCCAATAATCAACCCAAAAAGGACTGAGAATAAGGCCACAGAAAATGAATTTTTTTGTGCTGCCATTAGGCGTGTACCTCTTCTTTAAGCGCTGCACGGGCGTCGGCTAGACTCATCCCTGTCATCAGCAATCCTAATTCTTGTTTATTTGTATCTTTTGCATCAACAATCCCGACAACTTTACCCGCATTGATCACGGCAATACGATCAGACAAATTCAAAATTTCATCTAATTCAAAGCTGACGACCAGCACCGCTTTACCGTCATTACGTTGGTCAATCAAACGTTGATGAATGTATTCAATCGCTCCGACGTCAAGCCCACGTGTTGGTTGTGCCGCAATGACTAATTCGTTATCACGATTTAATTCACGGGCAATGACGGCTTTTTGTTGGTTACCACCAGACATCGACCCAGCCAAAACATGAATACCAGCTGAACGCACGTCAAATTCCTTGACCAACTCGTTGGCCAACTTATCCATTGCATCAGCTTGTAACACACCATGTTGTGACAAAGGCGCCTTATAGTACGTTTGCAATGCCAAGTTTTCTGACAACGTCATATCAACTTCCATCCCAAACCGGAGACGATCTTCAGGAATATGCCCCACACCAGCTTCTGTGATTTGGCGTGGCTTCTTATTGGTAA
>NZ_CBDKZH010000053.1:0-6314 GCF_965300815.1 Leuconostoc sp. | reverse complement strand
ACTTCACGGCCAACCATCAAGTCAGCCAATTCTTGTGATGACACACCGGCCACTGGGAAAGTATCAATTGACTTACCGGCACGAATAACCGTCACCGTGTCAGCGGCTGCCCGAATTTCATCTAACTTGTGGGTAATCAAAATAATTGACTTCCCCTCTTTGGCCAAGTTATGCAAAATAGCAATTAATTCTTCGATTTCTTGTGGGGTCAAAACCGCTGTTGGTTCATCAAAAATCAAAATATCCGCCCCACGATAGAGCGTCTTTAGAATTTCAACACGTTGCTGCTGCCCCACGGAAATATCAGAAACCTTCGCATAGGGATCAACTTGCAAGCCATATTGTTCAGACAATGCCTGAATCTTTTTGGCTGCTGACTTGGTGTCAAGTGACAAACCTTTCGTCACTTCAGACCCCAAAATGATATTTTCAGTTACGGTAAACGCGTCAATGAGCATAAAGTGCTGATGCACCATGCCAATACCCAAAGCAGCTGCCTTTGAGGGTGAATCAACGGTAACTTGCTTACCATTAATCAAGATTTCCCCTGACGTTGGTTGCAACAAGCCCGTGAGAATATTCATCAGAGTTGATTTCCCTGCACCGTTCTCACCAAGTAACGCGTGAATTTCACCTTGTTGGACTTTTAAATTAATGTCATCATTGGCTGCGAAATCACCAAATTTTTTGACGATGTGACGCATCTCAATGACTGGTAATGATTCGGTCATTTATTTTCTCAGCGCGCGGGAAATGGCAGTATTTGCACATTATCAACCGCGTTTCCACTTTCTGATATATTTTCAAAAAATTCCACGGACAAATGCTGTTCGTGGAAAATTCTTCAAATAATATTATACCATGTTTGCTATCGTGCAATTATTTCAATTGATTTACTATACACACCGCTGTTAAACGTTTTAAAAATCCGTATTGCTTTTGTTCCGCCGCCTCAAAATTACGCTATAATAGAGGCATGTCACGAAAAATTGAACTCCCCACTGCGGCGGAAATGAAAAAATTTCATAATCAATCGCTTCAACGGACATTCTGGTCACGTTTTTCGATGCCCCAACGACTGACACTGGGCTTTCTATCCGTTATCACAGTCGGCGCACTGTTATTGATGCTGCCCATTAGTCATTATGGCAATATGCGGCATAGTTTTCTCAATGCCCTATTTACCTCGACATCAGCTGCGTCAGTGACGGGACTCACCGTGGTTGACACAGCCACGCACTGGACCCTCTTTGGCCAAATTGTCATTATGTGCTTGATTGAAGTTGGTGCGTTAGGGTTTATGTCTTTTTCTGTGCTATTGTTCACAGCAACCAAGCGACAGATGGACTTACGTAACCGGATGATGATTCAAGAAGTTTATAGTCTTGAAAATCTATACGATACCCGCGCCGTTTTTGGTTACGTCATTAAGTTATCCATTATCATTCAAATTGTCGGGGCACTTTGTCTAGCGCCATTCTTTATCAATGATTTTGGTTTCAAAAAAGGGAGTTTTTTTGCCCTTTTCCATGCCATTTCGGCCTTTGGAAATGCGGGGTTCACGACGCTACCTGGTAACGGGGTGGCGTATACAAGTCAGCCTTGGGTGATGTTCATTTTTGCCGCCTTAATCGTGGCCGGTTCGCTAGGATTTTTGGTTTGGCGAGATGTTTTGTTGTATCCACGGACTAAAAAATTAAGTCTCCATTCAAAACTCGCTTTAGTTATGACTGGTGCCCTGATTGTTGGTGGTTGGCTTTTATATGAAATTACGCAAAGTAATTTAGCTATCGCTCACACCCTGTCACCACTCAACCGCGCCTTCAATACGCTTTTTATGTCGATTTCTTATCGCACAGCTGGCTTTTCTCAATTCAGCTTTACCGATATGTCACAAGCCACAATCTTAGTCACGATGATCTTAATGTATGTTGGCGGTACCCCTGGTTCTACTGCGGGTGGGTTAAAAACAACCACTTTAGGTGTTTTATTGCTCAAAACACACGCTGCGTTGCGCGGTAAACAAGATGTGACCTTTGCACATCGCCGTCTTACTGATGAAAACATTACCCGTGCACTACTTCTTGTTTTTGTTTCAATGATATTCCTGGCTGGTCTATCATTTTTGCTCCTCCTCACACAAGGGACCGACGCCCACTTTGGTCTTGAATATATCGTCTTTGAAGTGGTCAGTGCGTTTGCCACTGCCGGACTATCCCTTGGCCTCACACCGCACCTTACAGACTTTGGCCAATGTGTCATCATGCTCACGATGTTTATTGGTCGTGTCGGTGTCTATACGGTGATGTTCTCTGTACTCAATGTGCACACCGAGCACGCCCCTTATCGCTACCCTGAAGAATCCGTCATTATCGGTTAATATTTGTTTGAAAGGATAAAAAAATGCGTCAAACCTATGCTATTATTGGTCTGGGCCGCTTTGGCGGTGCCTTACTGGAAACGTTAGTGGCCAATGGCCAAGATGTGCTTGGCATTGATATTAACGAAGAACATGTTAACGACTATCGCGACATCGCCACTCAAGTCGTCATCGCTGATGCCCAAGAAGATGATGTCTTGCGCAAATTAGACATTGCCAGTTTTGACCACGTGATTATCGCCATTGGTCATAATATGCAGGCTAGTATCTTAGCCACCATCAACGCCAAAGATCTTGGGGCTAAAAACGTGATTGCCAAGGCTGAAAATCGGACCCATTTGCGCGTGTTAACGAAAATCGGGGCTGATTTTGTTGTTCAACCCGAACGTGAAATGGGTGAACGAATTGGCCGTAAGTTACTCGCGCCTAACATGTTAAACTTCATTGAACTATCAGATGATTATTCAATGGCCGAAGTCCAAATTGTGAATCCAGCCTTTGCTGGCAAGACCCTTTCTGAATTGAAAATTCGCAAAAAGTTCGGCTTAAACGTTATTGCTGTGCGCCACGATGGGGAAGTCATTGTGGCACCAGAAGCTAGCTACCGCGTGCATCATCTCGATATTCTCTCAGTTGTCGGACCAAAAGATATGGTGGACGACTTCGACCAAATGACGAATAAATAAAAAAACACCGGTTCACCGGTGTTTTTTGATGCCCTTAGTCCACTATAAATTGCGCAACTTGTTGGGTCACGGTTGGATTGTCTCGCACCTGACTATGTTGGGTTTTTGGCCCGCTAATGGTCACAGACTGATATACTTGCCCTTTTTTCAGCCAAAATTTTAACGCTGCCGAACTAAAATTCGTCACGACGCCATCACTGCCATCCCCAATATCACCCATCACATTTAATATTTTTGTCTGTTCAGGCATATTAGCGCGATGTTGATCAAAGTAATGATAACTCGCATCTTGCAACCGTGGGCGTTTTGTCGCTGAATCAATCGTATTGTGGTCAAACGCATGGTCAAAACCGCCTGATCCCAACCCAGAATTAAACGGTGCGGCAATGGTAACCAAATGCGTAACAGTTGGATACGTCGTATCCTGTATCGGGTGTGATAATAACACGCGTAACGCAGCCGTCGCCCCCATCGAGTGTCCAACTAGGACGACTTGATTGACATGACCCGCTTTGAACGTCTGTAACAAGCGCGCGAGGGCGGCACTCGCTTGCTGAGCAGTTGTTTGTTTATCGGTAAAATTCAATTGATAAATGCCACCTTGTTGTAGTTGGTGAGTCGTTCCCGATAATTTCACCATGCCTTGCGGTGACACATTGACTTGTTGGCGCCGCTTCAAATGCGTTTGCGTCTGAATCGCGGTCGCCAACGCCGTTGTTGCCCGTGCGCTACTCCCATAACCATGCAATAAAATAATGGTTTGACGGGAAGCGGGTCGGGCACGCTGTTGCATTGCAAACCACAAGCCCACACTGGTCAATAAGCCCAATATGACCGTCACAAGTACAATCCTTTTTACGTGGTACTTTGACATTTGACCACCTCATTTCGGCTAACTCAGGCACTTAATCGATCGGATCGCTTTCATCAATTTGATTAATTTTATCGAAGACACGGAACAAATTATCCATTTCGGTTAATTTATACTTACGTGAGTTACGATCATAGACAATTTCGGATTGAATCGGTTCCCCAATTTGCAGGTCATGCAAAAAATCACGAATTTCAGAGATATCCCGTTGCACAGTCTTGCGGCCAATAAAAAACATGTCTTCGATTTCTTCAATCGACAAGGCCCGATGACTAATTAAAGCCGAATAGAGCCTCAAAATACGCTGTTTATCGTTAAATACTGTTTTCCGTGCTGCCATAATTTCCCCCAGGTTTAAATGTTAAATTTATTGTACCAAATAAAACAGATGTTCGGTACAATAAAGATAAGCAATTTATCACGAAAGGTTGGCCTCATGTCTTTATTTGATTTCTTTAAAAAGAAAGCCACTAATGCGACACCCGAACCCGCCCCAGTCACCGACGACACGCCGATTACTTGGGAAAATACCACTGATCCAGATGATTTTTTTGAAGGTTATCAGGCCGCTGTGCAAGCCCTAACTGACGCTGGCAAACACGCAGCCGCGGAAACATTACGAGCGAACGAACCGGCACTTCAACTGGCCTTTATTGAACGATTTGAAGCCAAAACACGCGCTGACATCGCTAATATCAGCGACCTTGATGCACGCACAGCGGCTGTTATTGATGCCGTCAGCACGGTCCGTCGCTATAACCGGCACATGTCCGTCGCCGTTCGCGCCCGTTTGGCCCAAGCCAAGAAAAATTTAATTGGAGAATAACATGCAGCTCACTGTACCACTCGAAAATGGTCTCATTCCCGATAAGTATGCCAAGTTTGCGCCGGCAAAATATCGAACACAAGACATGCCGACCACAAACTTTCCCATCACCATCACGGCTATCCCTGACGGCACACAGTCACTGTCAATCAGTCTGATTGACTATGACGCCATCCCCGTTGGTGGTTTTCCTTGGATTCATTGGTTAGCCGCCAACGTCCCTGTTGGCAATGTGCCGGAAGACTTACGCGCAACGGGTCAGGCTGTTTCGGGCACGAACTCAACGTGGCATTTTGTCCAAAAATGCCAACAACCGGCCAATCCGGCGATCAACCAAGCCTACATCGGCCCCATGCCACCGGATACAACGCACAACTACACACTGACCGTTTTTGCCCTTGATACACAACTGGATCTCCAAGACGGCTTCTTCTTAAACGAGCTTCGCACCAAAAGCCAAGGCCACGTATTGGATATGGCAATCGTAGAACTGCCCGCTCGCGCTTAACACCTCATTGAGGTGTTTTTTTATGCAGTAAATTAGGATTATTCACCGCTTGATTGCATATTTATTGTATTTAAATTCATGTCGCTTTATGATTTAAAGCAACGACTCGGGAGGAAATAGTATGACAGCAACTCAAATTAAAGTGGCCATCGTTGGCGTGACCGGCTATGCCGGAATGGAATTACTACGCTTACTTCACGCTCATCCATACGTGCAGGTCGTCTCAGTTCATCAAACAACTGCGACCCAGGAAACGCTTGACCAAACTTTCCCTCATTTGCAGTCACTGTATAAAATAACACCAACACCCGTTGACCCAGTGCATATTATGCAAAACGCCGATTTAGTTTTCTTCGCGACATCGAGTGGCGTCACCAAAACGCTCGCTGCGCCATTTATTGCGCAACACTTTCCAGTCATTGACTTGTCTGGCGACTTTCGTTTGAACGCCAAAGACTATGCGCAATGGTACCATCAACCCGCCGCACCACAAGCATTGTTGGACCAAGCCAGTTACAGTCTAGCCGACTTTTACACGAATGATAAATCTTATATTGCGAACCCCGGCTGCTACGCTACCGCCACCCTCCTAGCTTTAGCACCGCTGGCCCAATCACAGTTACTCGATGCCAATAGCATTGTCATTGATGCCAAAAGTGGCCTTTCTGGTGCTGGGAAATCATTGACGACAGCTAGCCATTTTGTCACTGTCAACGAAAATGTGATGATGTACAAGGCAAATCAACATCAACATTTACCTGAAATCATGCAACAGTTACAACGCTGGCAGCCCAGTCTGGCGCATATTCAATTCACCACCTCACTGCTGCCGATTAACCGCGGCATTTTCGTCAGTGCGTATGTGAAATTAAAGCAACCACTCACGCCCGCAGCCATTCACGCCCTTTATCACCAAACCTACGCTGACAAACCATTTGTCCGGTTGATGCCACTAGATACCCTACCAGCTATCAAGCAAGTCGTCGGGACGAATTTCACCGATATTGGTCTTACCTATAATCCCATCACCCACTATCTCACGA
>NZ_CBDKZH010000052.1:0-9274 GCF_965300815.1 Leuconostoc sp. | reverse complement strand
ATATTATATAATTCACAAAAGGAAGAAAAGAGTCATGGCAGAAAAAAACATTGTCATTGTTGGCGCTGGTTTCGGTGGTGTATTCGCAGCAAAAACTTTGTCAAAGAAATTAAAATCACACAAAGAATACAATATCATTTTGATTGATAAGCATTCTTACTTCACGTACATGACTGAGTTGCATGAAGTGGCTTCAAAGCGTGTGGCCCCAAAGCACGTGCAAGAAGACTTGGAACATCTCTTCTACCAAAATAAAAATGTCAAGTTGTTGACGGCCGAAGTTAATGGCATCGATAAGGCCGCTAAAATCGTTAAGACAACGCACGGTGACGTGAGCTATGAAAAGTTAATTTTGGCCGTTGGTGGTCAATCAAACGATTTCGGCACACCAGGTGTGAAGGAACACGGCTTTGAATTGTGGTCAATGGAAGAATCATTGGCTATCCGTCATCATGTTGAAAGCATCATCGGTCAAGGTGCCGGCGAACTTGATCCAGCTAAGCGTGAACAAATGTTGACCATTGCGGTGGTTGGTTCTGGCTTTACTGGTGCGGAATTGATGGGTGAATTCATTGAACAACGTAAGGTCTTAGCTGACACTTACAAGTTAGATGAATCTGAAATCAAGTTGGTATTGCTTGAAGCAGCGCCAACAATTTTGAACATGCTACAAGACCGTCGTTTGGCTGACAAGGCTTTGAAGTACATGACTGACAACGGTGTTGATCTTCGCCTAGGTGCCATGGTCACTGGTGTTGATGAAAACGGTGTGATTTTCAAGGATGGCTCAACTTTGCCAACTAAGTCCCTCATTTGGACAGCTGGTGTGAAGGCTAAGTCATTTATCTCTGACTGGGGCTTCAAGTATGGTCGTGGTGGCCGTATCGAAGCCGACGACTACATGCACGCAACGCTTGAAGATGATAAGCCAGCCGAAGACATTTATGTTGTGGGTGACACATTGTCTTACGTTGATGAAAAGACTGGTCCGGTTCCACAAACTGTTGAAGGTGCTGAAAGTGCTGCCCGCGCTGCCTCAAACAATATTTTGGCCGATCTTGGTTTTGCTAAGCCAAAGACATTTGGTGAAGTAGTGAGCTACCACGGTTACGCCGTTTCAATTGGTTCACACTACACAGTTGCCAGCTTGATGGGCTTGAACTTCTCTGGCTTCTTCGCTAGTTTAGCTAAGCACGGCATCAACCTTTTCTTCTATTCACAAATCCGTTCAATGTATTCAATTTTCCACTACATGTTGGACGAATTCTTCCGTACTGCCAACGGTCGTAACCCATTCCGTGGTGCTGTTTCTCGCCTTGGTAACGTCTTGTGGTCAACACCTTTGCGTATCTTCTTGGGTCTCTTCTGGATCCTGGCCGCGCTAGGTAAAGTTGGGCCGCTCAACGACCTCTTCTGGCAACATGGCCTTGCAAGCTTTATTGAAATTGTGACAGGTGCCGGTTTGATTGTTGGTTTGATGACTTGGCCATTAGCGCTGGTGTCAATTATTTTGACCATTGCTGCTTGGGCATCTAATGGCTTTGATCTCACCCACTGGTTCTTGATTTTCTCAAGTATCGCGGTGATGAACGGCGCTGGTCGTGGCTTCGGTCTTGATTTCTACGTCGTGCCATTGCTACAAAAGGGTCTTGGTGGCCTTTGGTATGGTAAAGCAAAGTCACTCTACGATGATTTAGATAAATAAGTTATAATTAAAAAGTGCGAGAATGTGTATTTTCGCACTTTGTACATAAAATAAGCCATACTGCGCGTTCAGTTGGCCGAGAGAAATAGAGAAATTTAACATGGTAACCCCTACTCTTCCAAAAATGTGGGAACAATTTCCCGAATTATCCGAACCATTAGTCGCTGTTTTAAATCGTATGGCAACCAGCTGGCATATCGGCTTCGAAGACATTGATACAGCAATTCGCTCACAACTGAATGCCGGTAAACTCGTTCGGCCAGCATTAACCCTTATTTTCTCAAAACTCACGACAACACCTTATAACCAACAAGCGATTCAGCTCGGTGCCAGTGTCGAACTTTTACACTTGGCAACCTTAATTCATGATGACATTATTGATGAATCCAAATTACGTCGTGGTTACGAAAGTATTCAAAGTCGTTTTGGCAAAGATACTGCCGTCTATGCTGGTGATTACTTGCTGACTGGTATGTTTTCGTTACTTGAACAAACAAACCTACCACAAGCCAACCAACTCGCACTAACAGCCCTACAAGACATTTTATTCGGTGAATTAGTCCAAAAGCATCATCGCTTTAACGTTGATGCGACCTTTGACACTTACCTATCGCAAATCAAAGGCAAAACAGCGGCCTTGTTCAAACTCAGTGTGACCTTTGGACTGATTAGTGGTCAAGCCATCGCAGACGACCTACAAGACACTGTGAGTCAGTTAGGTGAAAATTTGGGGATTACCTTCCAGTTATTGGATGACTACTTAGATTTTGAATCCATTACCCAACAATTATCTCTTGGTAAACCCATTGGTCAAGATATTCGCAATGGGATCTACACGGCCCCAGTCTTATTTGCCCTCACAGATCCAACTGTACGTGATGATATTCGTGCCTTACTCATGCAACGCGATTTGATTAGCGATGCTGACATGATTCGTTTACACGAACTCATTACACAAAGTCACGCGATGGCAAAACTGAATGCGTTACTCACAGACTACACTGAACAACTACAAGCCTTAATTGGCAACTTACCTGAACCAACCATTCAAACGCAACTTGAGCAATTAAGTCAATTATTACTTAATCGTGATCATTAAAAAATACCCCTTGGAATTAAATTCCAAGGGGTATTTTTTAGATGTAACGTAATTAATCAACAAGTTCCAAGATGACCAATTGAGCGGCATCGCCACGACGTTGGACAGTCTTGAGAATTCGTGTGTAACCACCATTACGTTCAGCAAAGCGAGGTGCAACGTCATCAAACAACTTTTGCAAAGCTGATTGTACTTTCACGTTGTCGCCGTCTTCGATCACGTCAGCAACTTCGTTGCGGACAAAGGCAGCAGCTTGACGACGAGCCGCCAAGTCACCACGCTTACCTAATGTAATCATCTTATCAGTTGTCTTACGAACTTCCTTCGCACGGGCTTCAGTTGTCGTGATACGACCGTTGATCAAAAGATCAGTAGTCAAGTCACGCAACAAAGCTTTACGTTGTGAAGATGTACGACCCAATTTACGATATGGCATTGGTGAATCCTCCTTTTTAGTAGTTTAAAGACATGTGTTAATCTTCCTTACGGAATCCTAAGCCCATTTCAGTCAGCTTTTCTTGGATTTCGTCAAGTGATTTCCGACCGAGATTACGCACCTTCATCATGTCGGCTTCAGTGCGATCTGTCAACTCCACAATAGTGTTGATACCGGCCCGTTTGAGACAATTATAAGAACGAACTGATAAGTCCAAGTCTTCAATTGGCGCAGAATCTGACGCACTAACGGCAACAGGTTCCGCTTCCACCATAACACTGGCTTCAGCTGCCACTGGAGAAATATCCATAAACAAGTTCAAATGTTCCGCCAAGATTTTTGCACCTAGGCTCAAAGCATCACTAGGCTTGATTGAACCATTAGTCCAAATATCAAAAGTGAGCTTATCATAATCATCACGTGCACCGACACGTGTGTTTTCTACATGGTAGTTCACACGTTCGATAGGCGTATAAATTGAATCAACTGCCAAAACACCGATCGGCATTTCTTCACGCAATTGCTTATTCTCGTCAGCTGATGAGTAACCACGACCTTTAACTGCCGTGACTGTCATATGCAATGACTTACCTGCTGCCACAGTAGCGATATGCAAATCAGGGTTCAAAACTTCAACGTCTGCACCTGCTTGCAAATCTGCAGCAGTCACTTCAGCCGGACCTTGAACATCGATTTCAAGGCTGCGTTCATCATCCGAATCAATCGCCAACACAACCTTCTTGAGGTTCAAGATGATTTGTGTGACATCTTCAACGACACCATCCACGGTTGAAAACTCGTGAACAACGCCGTCAATTTGCACCGTGTTAACGGCTGCGCCCGGAAGCGATGACAATAAGATACGACGCAAAGAGTTCCCAAGCGTTGTACCATATCCGCGTTCAAGAGGCTCTACAACAAATTTGCCATAGCGGGCATCCTCTTCGATGTTATGAATATTTGGCTTTTCAAATTCAATCATCTGTAATTCTTACCCCTTCTTTCACAGCAAGAGCAATGAAAATCAATTAAACACGACGACGCTTTGGTGGGCGTGATCCGTTGTGGGGAACTGGTGTAACATCTTTGATTGATGTTACTTCCAGGCCAGCTGCAGCCAAAGCACGAATTGCTGATTCACGACCAGAACCTGGTCCCTTAACAGTAACTGCAACAGTGCGCATGTTCATTTCCATGGCACTCTTTGCGGCTGCTTCTGCTGCCATTTGAGCAGCGAATGGTGTTGACTTACGGCTTCCCTTGAAGCCAAGTGCACCGGCTGATGACCAAGCAACTGCGTTACCTTGAACATCTGTAATCATGACGATTGTGTTGTTGAATGTTGAGTGGATGTGAGCAACACCAGTTTCAATATTCTTCTTCACACGACGCTTACGCGTTGTACGACCTGCCATAATGTTTGCCTCCTTTTCAATACTTTTTATATAATTTCTCGGGTTAATTACTTAACCAACATTACGTAACTATGGTTACGATAATCATGTGCCGTATCGATTAGGATACAACAGAAAAAATAATCAGAGATTACTTCTTCTTACCAGCAATTGCCTTAGCTGGGCCTTTACGTGTACGAGCGTTGTTCTTCGTGTTTTGTCCACGAACGGGCAAGCCCTTACGATGACGAATGCCACGGTATGAAGCGATTTCTTGCAACGCTTTGATATCAAGTGATACCTTACGACGCAAATCACCTTCAAGTTGCAAGTTCAACTTGTCAACTGTTGCACGGATGGCGTCTTCTTGATCTGCTGTGAGATCGCGAACACGGACGTCTTCTGAAACGCCTGCTTCAGCCAAAATCTTTTGTGCAGTAGTATTACCGATTCCGTAGATGTATGTTAAGCCAATGACAATACGCTTGTCACGTGGCAAATCAATACCTGCAATACGAGCCATAACAATTTACCTCCTGTTAGTATTTTGAAAATGACAGTTATGTCTATTTACAATAATTTTTTAAAATTGCCTAGTTCTGGAAAATTACTTTCCAGCACGTTGCTTGTGCTTAGGGTTAGCTGGGCAAATGATCATTGTGCGACCATTCCGCTTGATAACGCGGCAAGCATCACACATCTTTTTAACTGATGGGCGTACTTTCATAATCTATTCCTCCTATTCGGTTAACTGATTATTCCAAATCACTTCTTAACGGAAACGATAAGTAATACGACCTTTCGTTAAGTCGTATGGTGACATTTCGACTGTGACACGGTCACCTGGCAAGATTCGGATAAAGTTCTTACGAATTTTACCTGAAACGTGTGCCAAAATAACTGCGCCATTTTCGAGTTCTACTTGGAACATCGCATTTGGTAAAGTTTCTTTCACTTTACCTTCGATTTCAATGACATCGTTGGCCATGCACTTAACCTCCTGTGCTAATAATGTTCAACATTGTTGAGAAGTGCTTAACCTATCAAATTATACCAGATTTGCTAGTACTTCTCAATGTGATTTCAGAAACTTTGCTTACAAGTTATCCAAAACCGCCTTCACATCATGATACACCTCGGCAAGTTCTTGTCCGCCATCGATTGTGTGCAAGACACCTGCCTTTTGATAGTAATCTACCAATGGCAAGTTCGCTGCTTTATTGACAGCCAAACGGTTGTCAATAACTTCAGGTGTATCATCTGCGCGGCCACGTCCCAAAAGACGTTCGCGCAACAATGAATCAGAAACTTCAAAATAAAGTGTTGCAGAGACTGATGTCCCATTTTCCGCTAAATACTTATCCAAGAATGCCGCTTGCGCTTCATTACGAGGGTAACCATCTAACATGAAACCATCAGCTTGAACATCTGCTTGACTCAAACGATCAGCAACCATTGCGTTTGTGATTTCGTCAGGGACCAAGTTACCAGCGTCCATATATTCACGTGCTTGCTTTCCCAATTCTGTATCATTGGCCAAATTGGCACGGAAAATATCTCCAGTAGAGATGTGAACCGTTGGATAATCCTTAACAATAAGGTCTGCTTGTGTGCCTTTTCCAGCACCTGGCAAACCTAACAAAATCAAATTCTTAGCCATTAGCTGCCTCCCGATTTGCTAACTGATCTTTTGTGATAAACCCAATATAATTTCTCTTTTGCATCAAGCCATCAATTTGACGAATCAAATCAAGCGCCACGCCAATTGTAATCAAAAGGCTTGTGCCACCTAGTCCAATTTTCTCGTTCAAACCCCAGACATCTGAGGCAATGAGTGGTACCAAGGCCACAAAACCTAAGAAGATTGAACCAACAAAGCTCAAATTCAAAAGTAATTGTGACACATAAGCCTTTGTCTCATTACCAGGACGTACACCGACGATGTAAGCCCCTTGCTTTTGCAAGTTTTCTGATAACTTCTCAGGGTTAACTTGGACAAAGGCATAGAAGTAGGTAAAGATGATAATCAAAACAGTGTAGAGAATTGCACCCGGTAGTGTTGTCAAGCTAAATAGATCTTGCATAACTTGATACCATTGCGCTGACGCATATTTACCTTGGAATGCCAACAAAATCGTTTGTGGTGTACTAATAAATGATGAGGCAAAAATGACCGGAATAACGCCAGAGACGTTAACCTTCAATGGTAAATAAGCTTCACTACCATATGATGTTGCAGAACGTGTGTACTGCATTTGTAAACGACGTGTGGCTTCATAGAACCATGTTGTAATGCCGATGACCAAGATCATGGCAGCTGTCAACACAGCCATAAAGACAATGCCGTTGACTAAATCACTTGAGTTGGCTTGTAAGATATTTTCTTTGAAAATGTCATACATGCCTGAAGGTGCTTGTGCAATGATTCCAGCAAAGATAATCATGGAAACACCGTTTCCTAATCCTTTTTCAGTAATCATTTCACCTAGCCACATGGCAAAAAATGTTCCGATGGTCATAACCGTGCCAATGACCAGGTATGACATCACATCATTTGTGTGGCTAACAAGTCCGTAGGCTGTCAGTGAATTAAATCCAGCTGTAATACCTACGGACTGAACAAATGCAAGCACGAGGGTTAACCAACGTGTGGCGTTGTTCAACTTTCGCCGACCAACTTCACCCTGCTTACTCCATTCAACAAAGCGAGGCACGATATCTAATTGCAAAAGTTGCACAACAATTTGTGCCGTCACGTAAGGTGAAACACCCATTGCGAACAATGAATAGTTCATCAAACCGCCACCAGAAAAAATGTTCAGAATGTTCATTAATCCTGAATTGGCCATATCCGCCATTGCAGCAGGGTTAACACCAGGCACAGTAATGTGCGTTCCAATTCTGTAAATAAACAGAAGTAGGAAGGTCCACCCTAACTTTTTGCGAATATCCTTTTCACGTACTGCATTAAATAACGTGCGTAGCATTAAATTACCTCAGTCGTTCCACCGGCTTGTTCGATAGCCGCCTTAGCAGCGCCTGAGAACTTATGTGCCTTAACAGTCAACTTCTTGTCAAGTTGACCGACAGCCAAGACTTTGATACCTGACTTTTGATTTTTAACAACACCGCTTTCAATCAAAAGTGCTGGCGTGATTTCTGTGCCATCTGCGAATGCGTTCAACTTTTCCAAGTTAACCACAGCAAATTCCTTACGTGAAATGTTAGTAAATCCACGCTTTGGAATACGACGGTACAAAGGCATTTGACCACCTTCGAACCCCAAACGTACTTTGCCACGAGCCTTTTGACCCTTTTGACCACGTCCAGATGTCTTACCGTTTCCTGATGACGTACCGCGACCTACACGGTTACGCAACTTGCGTGAACCTGCAGCAGGTTGTAATTCGTTCAAGTTCATCTTTCGGTACCTCCTATTTTTATCGTTATTACTTTACTTCTTCAACGCTAACCAAGTGAGCAATGTGGAAAATTGCGCCACGAGTAGCTTCGTTGTTAGGCTTCACCACTGAGCTAGATACACGACCAAGTCCAAGTGACTTAACGATCGCGCGTTGCTTTGGTAAGCGATGAGCCGCACTCTTAATCAAAGTGATTTTCAAATCAGCCATTTTATCGCTCCTTATTCAGCCAAGTGTTCCAATGAAACACCACGCAAAGCTGCTACTTCTTCTGCATCCTTCAAGCTTGTCAAAGCTTCAAAAGTTGCGCGGACAACGTTAACTGGTGTTGATGAGCCAAGTGACTTTGCAGTCACATCGGCGATACCTGCTAATTCCATAACAGAACGTGCAGCACCACCGGCAGCAACACCAGAACCTTCTTCGGCTGGCTTGATCAAGATCTTACCACCGCCCCAAACGCCAAGGACGTCGTGAGGAATAGTTGTCCCTACTGTTGGTACAGTGATCATCTTACGCTTAGCATCTTCGATTGCCTTACGGATAGCTTCAGGAACTTCTTGTGCCTTACCAGTTCCAAAACCAACGTGGCCTTGCTTATCACCAACGACAACCAACGCTGCGAAACGCAAACGACGACCACCCTTGACAACTTTTGTGACACGGTTAATAGCAACAACGTTTTCTTCTAATTCACCAAGTGACTTAGGGTTAACGAATTCAACCATTTTTTATTCCTCCTTTCCTTAGAACTTCAAGCCGTTTTCACGGGCTGATTCTGCTAATGCTTGAACACGGCCGTGGTACAAGTAACCACCACGATCGAAGATAACTTCTTCTAATCCTGCGGCCTTACCACGTGTAGCGATCAATTCACCAACTTTAATAGCTTGTTCTGTCTTTGTACCTGATACTTCTGCATCATGGCTTGAGGCACTTGCTAGCGTTACACCCGCTACGTCATCAATTAATTGCGCGTAGATGTTTGCATTAGAACGGAAAACGTTCAAACGTGGGCGAGCAGCAGTACCAGAAATCTTGCCGCGAACGCGCTTGTGGCGCTTTAAGCGGAGCTTGTTTTTATCTGGTTTTGAAATCATAGCTGTGCTTTCCTTTTCTTGATGGCTTACGCCATGTTAAATTTATTGTGATTAATAATTGAAAATAATACGAGTAAGTTAAAAAATCTGACGATTTGATTACTTACCAGTCTTACCT
>NZ_CBDKZH010000051.1:0-9343 GCF_965300815.1 Leuconostoc sp. | reverse complement strand
GGGAAATGGACGGCCCGTGCTGTTGGCCCTTGCCCAACCATGATATCGACGAAATAATCTTCCATTGCGGAATACATAATTTCTTCGATATTGGTTGGGAGCCGATGAATTTCATCAATAAATAAAATATCGCCTGGCTCAAGTTCATTGAGTAAGGCCACCAAATCACCTGGCTTTTCAATTGCCGGACCTGACGTTGTTTTGATATGGACGCCCATTTCATTGGCAATAATCATCGCCAACGTCGTTTTCCCTAATCCCGGTGGGCCAAAGAGCAAAACATGATCCAAGGCTTCTTGGCGTTGTTTAGCTGCGGCAATATAAACCGACAACTCCTCTTTTAAGGCCGTTTGCCCAATATATTCACGCAAAAATTGCGGCCGCAATGACAATTCATCATGCTGCTCGGCTTGATTAGCGGCAGCATCTCGAATTAAGCGATCCGCATCAGTTGTTTCTTCATACCATTGATTAAATTGTGGTGTTTGTTCATTTGCCATAACTACCATTTTACCACGTTTATTGCCTGTAAATCAGAGCCACTTAACGCGCAACCTGTACTGTAAGCTGTGGCAGTGGCTGATGCTGACGATTATAAAATCTCACGTCATAGCGCGTCTCCGTCACATCCAACACAGCATAAGTGCCACCTAAGTTAGCATGTGGCCCTTTAGGCAGACGGATTGAACCTGGGTTAATAAACAAGATATCATCAAACACAACCGCCCCTTCCAGATGGGTATGCCCAAAGAGGGCGACCTGTGCGTTAGCTTCCTGTGCCGCCGCAGCCATTAATTTCAGGTTCGCCCAAGCGTTAAATTGGGTCGCATCATAGAGATGGCCGTGCGTTTGGAAAAAAGTGATCCCATCAATCGTTGTCGCCCGTGCGGCCACAAAATCAGGATCATCATCCATATTACCAATTACAGTGGACACGCCATCAAACACGGTGTCATCCGCCGCTAATTCAGAATCACCATTGTAAAAAATACCGGCAACGCTATCCCGCCATTTGTCAAAAATATCTGCAATGATCTCACGATCACCATGTGTATCTGAAACAATTAAAAACTTTGTCATCTTACTATGTGACACGATATTAATCGTGTGACGCTCCTTTCAACCAGTTTGGTAATTGGGCAACCAAGTCTTGTAACGCTAAGCCGCGATGACTCACTTGGTTTTTCTCAGCCGCTGTTAATTCAGCAAATGTTTTGTTAAAACCTGGTACCCAGAAAATGGGATCATAACCAAAGCCGCCTTCACCATGACGTTCATGCGTCATCACACCTGTCACTTGACCTTTGGCAACCAAGTTATCCCGCCCTGGTCCGGCTAACACTAAAACACTGTGGAAATGCGCGGTACGGTCTGGATTATCGCCTAATTTGGCCAAGACTTTGTCAATATTGGCCGCATCATCATGGTCACCAGCATAACGGGCTGAATAAACCCCCGGATCACCATTCAAAGCATCCACAGTCAAGCCCGAATCATCTGCTAAGACAAAATCATCAGGGGCTAGTGGTGTAATCGCCATGACTTTTTTCAAGGCATTTTCTTCAAATGTCTGGCCATCTTCAATAATTTCTGGGATATCATCCCCTAAATCACGCAATGGCACCACTTGTAAATCAATTTGATGTTGCGCTAAAATTGCGGCTAATTCGGTAATTTTATGCGCGTTATTGCTCGCCAGGATAATTCTCGGCATGTTATTTCTCCTCTAAATGTTGGGTGGCACCTTCGCCGACAATGGTAAGATGGCGCACATCTAGTGCGGTATCGCGGGCTAACCAATCCGTCGCAATGGCCTTGAAGGTCGCTGGCTCTTTGGTCGTGTAGAAAATATCATCTGCATGCTGATGCGGCACTGCCGTATGTAAGGCCTGCTGATCTAACGTGTCGATAATGACTCGTACGGTCTCACGCCCTGGATCTACTAATTTCACGTTTGGCCCAACTGCTGCAGTGATGGCCTCAGCCAATAGTGGGAAATGGGTGCACCCTAAGACCAACGTATCAATCCCCTGCGCGGTTAACGGGGCTAAATGTTGCGCCACGATGTCTTTAGTGGTCGCTGCTTGGGCAAGATTGGCTTCGACTAATTGGACGAAATCCGGCTCAGCTTGCTGGAAAATTGTGACATCAGCATTCACCGCTTGAATCTCGTCTTGATAAGCCCCAGAAGTGACGGTCCCCTGGGTCGCAATCACCCCAATCTTTTGATTACTCGTTGTCGCTGCAGCCGCAGTGGCGCCTGGCACAATCACGCCGATAACTGGAATAGGTAACTGCGCTTGTAATTGTGGCAAAGCGCGCGCTGTGGCGGTATTACAAGCAATCACAAGTAATTTAATATGTTTTGCCGTCAGCAAAAACTGCGCCATTTGAAAGGTATAATCAATGACTTCTTGTACTGGTCGTGGCCCGTACGGCATCCGTGCGGTATCGCCAATAAAAATAAATTGTTCATGTGGTAGCTGGTCCTGGGCCGCTTTCACAACGGTTAAGCCGCCGACACCAGAATCAACAAAACCAATTGGATTATTTTTACTCATACCTATAATTATGCCCTTAAAAACAGAGAATGCAAGTTTTTCGCGTGTAAAGTTTGGTATAATAAAAGTCTGAAAGGTTTATACGGGCACATGAACATCAACGATTATGACAAGATTTTACAAACTAATTTCCAAGTCAATAGTTTTGCATTGACACTTTTGCGCGACGGGTTACTACAAAACCTCTTGCAAGAAGATTACCCCCATATTCTCTATTGGGCCGGTAAAGAAATCGCCCGTCAATTTCCCTTTGATGCGTTAGCTTCAGTTGTTGAATTTTTCGACAATGCCGGTTTTGGTCATCTTGAAATTGCGTCACAAGATAGCAAAAATCAACGTTGGACTCTCACCGGTGATCTTGTCCAACAACGCTTAAATCTGAACCGTTCAGCTGATTTTAGCTTAGAAGCTGGCTTTTTGGCACAACAACTTGAATTGCAAACTGGGGCAATTGCCGAAGCAACCTTCAAAATTGGCAAAAAGAATATCGGGGTCAACTTTGAAGTCGTAACGGACCTCAATGAAACGGTTGACGTTTCTGATATTAAACAACGCGTTGCGGCACGTGAATCATTCCTCAAACAAACACACGAAACCGTTGAACAAGCACAACTCATCGAAATTCGTGACGATGGTGCCATTTCTCGTGAACAATCAATCACCGATTCTCTGTTGGCCTTCAAATTTGACGACATTGCCTTACCAATTGAAGAGCAAAACAATTTAAGCGCCCTATCAGATGATGAAGCAATTGACCCATTCAACGTCCCAACAACGACATTTAATGATTCACAATCACCATTCTCGTAAAAAAACGACCCACAATTGTGGGTCGTTTTTATTTGAACTGTTGCAAATTTTGTGCTGTTGGCATCAAATTTTGCCAGTCTTTTGATAGATAATTGTTGTTAATGTGATAATTGGTTGGCTTGTAGCCACCTTCTAAGAACGGCTTGATATATTCATCTGCCGTTACCCAACCATTCCAACCAAGGTGAATCGTATCTTGCATGAAGTAATTCTTTGCCCCATCATGTGAGAGATCGGCAATCTTGTTGAACCCTTGTGAGGTCAACTGCTTTTTAACCTTATCCACACTCTGGTAATACATATCATTACTCAAGCCTGTATAATTTGCCCAACGTCGGTTAACTGGTTGAATGACAAACAACACATCCGTTTTCTGACGCGCAAACTCAGCCAAAACCGCTTGTAGATCGGCATACTGCTGTGATTGACGGTAATCAAACTTCTTTTGTGAGTCAGCCAAGCGCTTCAAATTAAATTGAATCCGTGAACGGTAGAATGAATCCTTGATTTTGAAGGGGTTATTCGCCGTTTCACGTGCGGCAATTCTAGTTGCTTCCTTAAACAAAGCACCGTTTTCATCAGTGGCTGGTAAACGACTAATAGCTGGCTTGACGTGTTTATCCCAGTTATTTGAACTAGCAAGGTTTGAGAACAGCTCATCTTCGCGTAACAGCGCCCGATGACGAACAGACAACAAATTCAAATCAGTTTGTGACAAAGGCTGATTATCCTTAATCTTAGTCACTAATTTCGCATAAAAACCGTTGTCTTTAATTTGTGGTTGTTCTAACAACTGCTTGGCAATATAACGATCAGTCGGTGTAATTTCTTTGATGTTACGCAACCAATCAACTGTCATCAAGGTAGAATAGAACACTGAGAATGCCCCATGCACATTTTTCTTAACAAACCACTGTTGTGAAATCACAAAGACCGCTTGCTTTTTATGCAGAGCTGGTAACATCTCTTGCATGCTGAGATAGTGTAGCAATGACTCCGTCCCTGCTTGTCCTAACAAGAAAGGTTGATAATTGCGGTTATATTTGGCAGCGAGCATCGAGGGATGCATCGTGTCCAAACGCAATAACTCACTTGAACCAAAAAACGGTACATAGCGCTTAGATGGGTCACTAAAAGCCGCCGTCTTAACTGTCTCGCCTTTATACACATTTTTTGAAAATGAAACAGATGCGTCGCGCACGCTTTTTTGTGAAATGTGGTTTAAGGAGAAAGGTGCTAAAAACAACGCACCAGCCAGTACAAACGCAATGATTACTGGCCCAAAAATCCACCAAAGTCCCCGTTTTTTCATATTACTGTCCGATTAATGATTCAACCTTGGCAACCACTTTATTAGGTGTATCCCATTCGTCACGGTTAAATTCTGACACGGGTGCTTGGATGTCAAACTTGTTTTCAAGATCCAACAACAATTCAACTGTTGCCATTGAATCAAGCAAACCATCATCAAACAAGTTTTCATCCATCTTGTCTGATACATCTTCACCTGTGATTGTGTTCAAAATATCGATTACTTCTTCTTTTACTGACATGTTTTTTTCCTCTTTCTTTTTATACGATAGCTAGATTATTATGACTTAAACCATAAGGTATCCAAAAAGCCACTAAATATTAAGAAACTGACCATCACGACGTTAAACGTCAAGAAGATGGCAAATGCTTCTGTGAACTTGTTATGTGGGACATGGTGCTTCTTCTTATAACGCAACCAGGCATCATTGATGACCAGACCAACACCGTGGAATAAACCATAAACGATGTAGTACCAAGTAATCCCGTGCCAGAATCCCATCAATAACATGTTCGAAATATAGGCGACATTTGATAGCGTGATGCGGCTTTTAAACCACTTGTTCTTCATCATTGTGAAAACCAAACGCATGAAAACATAATCACGGAACCAAAATGACAAGGTCATGTGCCAACGATTCCAGAATTCCTTCAAGTTTTTTGACAGGAACGGCTTGTTAAAGTTCATTGGTAGGGAAACGCCCATCACGTAACTTGTTGCGACGGCGAATAGTGAGTAACCCGCAAAATCAAAGAACAAATCAAGCCCGTAGGCATACATCACCGGAATTAACCACCAAGTCCATCCATGATGGATGCTGCCAGCAGCTAATGCTAGGCTTTCCACCTGCGGTAGGATCAATGTCCCAAAAATGTAAGCCAAAACAAACTTGTACAAGAAACCAAGGAAGAAATACCAGACCGCTTTTTCCAGCAGTTCCAAATACTTCTCACGCGTTGGGACAGTCGCCACATCCTTTTCAAAGCGCCGATACCGATCAATCGGTCCTGACGAAATGGAAGGCATAAATAGCATAAATCTTAGGAACAGCAAGGGATCAAAGTTTTTAATTGAACCATCACGTGTTTCTAAAATCATCCCGACTGACCGAAAGGTCAGGTAAGAAATCCCCATAAACCCAAGTAAGGTTGATACATGAGTCCAATGTGTTGCTGGTGCGAGCTTAACTAGGAATAACGGTAAAATTGCGAGACCGGTGACGACATAAAAGACGCTACTACGATTCGCTTTTTGTCGATACTTGGTATACCCCCAAACCAACAGCCACTGCCATATCATATACCCGATAATGGCAAAACCTTCGTGGTATTTAGCGCCATCAAACATCAAAACGATAAATACCAACGATACTGCAATTTCATACCAAACAAAACGCTTCCCAAAGCACAACCCGATAGCCAATGGTGCTAACGCTAATAGCAAGTACACAAAGTACTTGGGATCAGCATACGGTTGTAAGTTAAGCATTACCATTCACCTCAGCAATCAAGCCTTTCAGATCAATCTTACCATTAGGTGTTAACGGCATGCTGTCACGATAAATGAAGCGACCTGGTACCATATAGGGCATCATGATATCTTCAAGTTCCGCTTTAATCGCTTGCGTCAACAAGATTGGCTTTTCAAAGTCATTCGCTTTTGGCACAATAATGGCCAACAATTGCTTGACCTTACCATCCGCATCATATCTTGGTACTGCCACGGCTTGTTCAACCCACTGGCTTTGTTGCAATTGATGGGCAACTTCTTCTAATTCAATCCGGAAACCGTGTAATTTGATTTGGAAGTCTGTTCGACCACGATAATGCAACAAGCCATCAGCATCACGCGTTGCCAAATCACCCGTGTGATAAGCTTGCTTGCCATCAATGGTTGTAAAGGCAACCGCCGTCTTTTCTGGATTATTCAAGTACCCCTTAGACACTGATGGTCCCGCAATCACAATTTCACCCGTTTCACCATCAGGCAACACTGCCCCATCAAGATCTTGAATGATAATGTCGGTATCAGCGTTAGCATACCCAATTGGCATCTTGTCATACTCAGCCATAATTTCTGGCGTAGTTTGTAGACCAGTCACAGCAACTGTTGCTTCAGTTGGCCCATACGTATTAAAAATCTTAGCTTGTGGGAAACGTGCCAAGAGCTTTTCTGCCGTCGTCTTAGTTAACACTTCACCACAGAATAAGAATGTATCAAGTTCTGGGTGCGTTTCTTGATTAAATTCTGGGTTCAACAAGGCCACATCGGCAAATGATGGCGTTGACACCCATTTGTTTAATGCCAAGTTTGGCAAAGTATGGAACAAAGCCTTAAAGTCATCAGCCGTGGCTTTTGGCAAAGCCTTCAAAGTTCCCTGTGACAACAACGTTGGCACCCAATCCATGACCGACAAGTCAAATGAATAAGGTGGTTGTGACAAGACGTTGGCCCCTGTTTGCCAACCAAAGTCGTCGCCCAACATCCAGTTAGCAAAGCTCAAGAGGTTATTGTGTGAAATCTGAACCCCTTTTGGCTTGCCCGTTGTGCCAGAAGTAAAGATAATATAGAAATTATCATCCCCTGTCACCGGTTGTGTTAACCTAAAATCAACGGGCGTTGCCATAATATCTGCGAGTTGTTGACGCGTGATAACTGGCACAGTTGTCACGTCGATTGGCAAATCATCAACGGCAATCACCAAGGCTGGTTCCCCAATGGCCAAAATATCTAACAAGCGCTCGTCAGCAGAATTCACATCTACTGGCACATAAGCATGTCCTGATTTAACACTGCCTAAGAAGCTGGCAACCATTTCAAATTGTTGCCCACCATAAACCATGATTGGTGCTTTATCTGTTAGCCCCATGTTTGTAATGTGTGCAGCTAAACGATCAGATGTGGCCTTTAAATCGGCATATGTATGTGTGCGACCCAATTCATCATACGCAACGTGATCCCCCTGATTTGTTGCGATGGCATCAATTGTCTCAATGACGTTTTTAATTATCATGTTTCATTCCCTATATTAAAATTCGTTGTAGATGAAGTGTCCTTGTCCCACCCCTGAATAACTATACAGGTAAACAAGGATCAAAATAACACAAAAATAAAATAGCGTCCGACCCATAAAGTTTATAATCGGACGCTGAAAGAACCGCTTAATCAATTTCACGTTACCCCTCTTCTGTGATTTTCATGTATAATCGACGTAAGTATGACAGTGTCTGGCACACAAAAAAATAATGAGTTAATTATAACATAAATGTGTCAATCTTGTAGCATATTGTTACAAGATAAAATTTGCACGAAATTGGAGAAACTATGTGCTATTTTCTAGTCAATGTGGCCCAGCGTTGGGAAGCAAAGTTGTGGCAAATGACTGCTTTTCAAAGTATCAAAACAGCATTACATCAATCTCTACCAATTATTATTATTGATATTTTTTTACGCTTATCAGTTAAGCTTATTCTATCGCCCAATGCGCTATTCGTCAAATTATTTAAGCTTGATGTGCAACCAGTCAAACCATTTTTTGATACCATAATGGTACTGTTACCGCTTGCAGATGCAACGGTTGTCCTAATTTACGTCATCGCTCTGACGCATCAGTACCTGACCGCTAATCATTATCAAAATACCAGTCTCCCTTTGATTACGAACTGCTTGGCGGTTTTCTTATTTTTTGGCGATAAAAATCAATTCCCTGTCTTTAACGTCAATCAATACTTTGTTGTCACCTTGATTGCCTTATTGAGTAGCTACTCTTACACCCGCTATGCCATTCATATCAAGCATCATCCTAATCCCTACAGTTTGCCTTATCTCATTTGGGCAGGCATTATTATTATCCTAGGCCTATTTTTACATCAACTTTTCCGGCAACAACTCTTTGAGTTCTTCTTATCCGATCTGTGGACACATCGCTTCTTTGCCTCGTTCTTAGGCCTTATCATTATTACGACTGTGGCGCCGATACTGTACCTTTTGGGTGTGGCGCTACCACCAGAACTTACTGCGCCATCATCAAACATGTATGGCGTTGATCGAAATCTCACCACCTATCTCACCACTGCACACGGTGCCTTACCCGTACCGGAAAACGTATATAGTGTTTATGGCGCCTTTACGTTATTTGGTGGGATTGGTAATGCGTTAGCCATCTGTCTCGTCTTATTATTTGCTGCTTCCAAGCAGCAACGTCGTCTAGCGAGAATTTCTTGGTTCCCAACGTTATTTGATAATAGTTACCTGTTGTTTGTCGGGGTGCCACTCTTTTTGAACCCCCTGATTTTCATCCCAATGATTTTAGTTAATCTGATGAGTTTAGCCATTAGTTTCATTGCTATCACAACCCATTTCATTCAACCAATCGTCTTTGTTGCACCTGACAGCTTGCCTAATTTGCTGTTGCCAACAGTTGCTAGTACCACGCCAATCCGTTCACTCATGATTACGGTGATCATTTTGATTGGTTCTGTTCTTATCTATCGCCCCTTCTTATCCCATCTAACTCTGGAGGTATCCGGTGAAAAATAAACTCATCTTAATCACGAGCATTATCTTGCTCTTGGTGCTTGGTTTTTTTAGTCACAAAGCCATTGTCCAATCCAGTGACAAAGAAGCCAAAATTCAAAATTCACGCATGAAACCCATTATT
>NZ_CBDKZH010000050.1:0-9402 GCF_965300815.1 Leuconostoc sp. | reverse complement strand
TTTTTTATAGATAGGCCGCTGTTTTTTCGGCGATGGCAGCGGCAGATTGCTTGAGGCTGGCCTGTTCAGCAGCCGTAAGCGCTAAAGAAAAATCCCCGACAATCCCGCCACGACCAATAATAGCGGGTGTCGAGATATAGCTATTGAATTGGTGGTCGTAATGGGACACAATCGCTTCTTGGCGGGCATCTGACAGCACAAGTTGGGCTAATGCCACAGCAGCATGGGCAATGGCGAAGTTGGTATATTTTTTACCAGCAAAGACAGTAAAGCCACCATCGCGCGCATCAGCGGCAATTTGGTTCAAATCAAGCTGGTAGGTAGCGGCCAGTTCAGTTGCGGTTTGGCCAAGTGCCCGAACGGTTGACCAGGCGGCAAATTGTGACGCACCATGTTCGCCTAACATATAGCCACTGACACTGCGCGGATCAATATTCAGGGCGTCACCGAGGGCGCGTTTCAAACGGGCAGTGTCTAAATAAGTCCCTGTGCCAAAAACTTGTTGGGTGGGTAAACCGGTCACTTGTTGATAAAGGCCAGTCATCACGTCAACTGGATTGGAAATGACGATTAAGACCCCCTGAAAACCTGCATGTTTTAAGTCAGTTCCGACTTGTTGCACTTCTGGTGTATTGGCGCGTAATTCCGTGAAACGATCCCCGCCAGGTTGGATGAGGTCAATATGACCCAGTGCTGAAATAACGACATCAGCATCGCCTAAGTCAGCCGTTGTACCGGCTGTCACCGTCACGTGTTGAGGTAATAAACTCGCGGCATCACGAAAATCAAGTACCTCTGATGCCAACTTATCAGGGTTTTTATCAACTAGGACCAATGTATCTGCGAGACCTTGGCTCACAATCAGATGGGCAACTGTTGCACCAACGTGACCAATCCCAACAACGCCAATTTTTCGCATAAAACCACCTCATGAATTTAAAATGTGTTATTGATTAGATTATACACATTTTTATAGGAAAACGCCAAATTTCGCTCATGTTTCACGTGGAACATCATAAGTTGCTGATTGCAAAAATGAGTTGGGGAAATAGGTGGGATTAAGCGCCGATTGCGTGATAATTATTGGTTTAATTTGTGATAAAATAGAACCTTGTGTGATACTTTAAAAATATTAAGGGAGTTCATCATGTCATTGATGTCCAAAACCGATTTCCGCAAAGTGTGGTATGCTGTGCTACCACTTTTTGTCAGTTATTTACCATTAGGACTGGCGAGCGGTATTTTACTACAGTCGGTACATTTCAACGTCTTTCAGACGTTCTTGATTTCAGTGCTTGTTTTTTCAGGTGGGGGCCAATTTTTAGTGGTGGCGCTACTGGCAACGCAAAGTAGTGTCAGCACAATCTTAATGATGGTGTTCTTTTTAGAACTACGTTATGCGCTTTTGGGGGCAACCTTGTCACGCTATCTCAAGCATGAAAGTAACGGATTCTTAGCGATTTTTTCACAATCGATGAATGACGAAAATTATGCCGTCAATCATTTGAAATTTATGACCGATAGTTCTTGGGACGGTCAAAAGGCCCTCTGGGTCAACTGGTTGTCGATGTTCGCTTGGACCTCAGCGAACATGGTGGGGACGCTTGGGGCCCAATTTATCAAGATTGATAGTAGTTTAGTGCATTTTGCGCTGACTGCCATGTTTGTTTACATGCTTGTGATGCATGTGAAAAATAAAAAGCGTCTGGTGGCCGCGGTGGTTTCTGCCGTGTTAGCCGTACTCTTTATGGTCACGATTAAAAACACCTTTGGGATTGTGTTAGCAACCCTAGTTGCGTCTTATGTTGGACATAGTTTTGAACAGTGGCAGCATAAGCGCCGTGCGCTCGCTAATCCAGCGGTTGCTGTGGAGGAATAAGAATGTCAGATTTAGCAATTTACGGTCTTATTTTCGGGTTGTTTTTAGCCGCGTACATACCGCGGGTGCTCCCAATTTTTTATTTTTCAAAACGGCAAATTCCTAGTTGGTTCCACGACTGGATGAAGTATGTGCCGATTTCCTTGTTTGCAGCTTTAGTGGCAAAAGATGTGTTCATTAAAGGCACAACATTTGAATGGCGTTGGCCATATGTTGTGACGGTGGTCATCGTCTTCTTGGTTGCTTATAAGAGCCGTTCTATGGTGGTTTCGGTGATTACCGGTTTGATTGCAATTTATTTAACGACGCTATTTTTAGGTTAAAAGTCTGTCTTGACAGGCTTTTTTTATTGCCTTGCGGCTGGGAGGCGATACATGAATATTTTTCATCTAAAGATGAAAAAGTTTAGTTTTATTTCTTGATGCGTATCCTCTAAGATAAATATAGACGTTATTTAAGGGGAAAAGCATCATGACACAAAAACATCAGCTGGCACGGACGCTATCAGGCCGGCATATTAACATGATTGCCCTGGGCGGAACGATCGGTACCGGTTTGTTTTTAGGTGCGGGTGGCTCAATTCAAAAGGCCGGCCCAGCTATTTTATTGGTCTATATCATTACTGGTTTCTTCGTTTTTGCCATGATGCGGGCGCTTGGCGAATTACTACTGTCTGATCATGATCAGACCACCTTTATTGGCTTCATCAAAAAATATCTCGGGCCACGTGCTGGCTTCGTGATGGGGTGGACTTATTGGATTGGTTGGATCATTATTGCAATGGCTGAGCTAACGGCTATTGGGCAATATATGCAGTTTTGGCTGCCAGGAACGCCTGCATGGCTGTGGGAACTAATCTTTTTGGGGCTATTGTACACCATGAATATTGTGGCGGTGAAAGCCTTCGGCGAAGCAGAATTTTGGTTCGCGTTGATTAAGATTGTGGCCATTATAGCCATGATTCTGACAGGCATCATTATGGTTGTTGGCCATGTCCGGACAAGCGTTGGCGTGACCCAACTGTCAACACTGTGGTCACACGGTTTAGTGGCTGATCACGGGCGTCAACTCTTGACAACTTTCCAAATGGCCTTCTTTGCTTTCTTGGGCGTTGAATTTGTCGGGATTGCCTCTTCAGAAACTCAAAATCCTATTACAACAATTCCAAAATCAATCAATTCCATTATTATTCGTATTTTGATCTTTTATGTTGGGGCTTTGTTGGCCATTATGGTTATTCAACCCTGGACGGATTACAGTGCCGATCACTCACCGTTTGTCCAAGTCTTTTCAAATATTGGGATTAGTACGGCAGCCGGGATTATCAATTTTGTCATTTTGACGGCCGCGGCTTCGTCATTGAACAGTGCCTTGTTTACAACTGGGCGCATGCTCTTCTCACTTTCACCGAAAAAAAGTTACTTGGCGCAAGTTAATCGGCGTTGGATCCCCTTACGGGCGATCACAGCATCGACTATCTTGGTTGCGTTAGCCATCGGTTTGAACTATGTCTTCCCAGAAGATGCGTTCAGTCTGGTGACGTCAACGGCATCAGCGACATTTATTGGCATTTATGTGGCCTTGTTAGTGACGCATCTGAAATACCGGCGCTCAGCTGATTTTAAACAAGGCGAGCAACATTTTAAGATGCCATGGGCACCTGTATCAAATTATTTGACGATTGCCTTTATGTTAGGCATTTTTGTGATTTTACTATGCTCACCGGCAACTATGGGGACAACTATTTTTGCCATTGTATGGTTTATTGTACTCACTGTTTTGAGTATATTGCGTGTTAAAAACAACTAAAAAAACCGCCGAAAGGCGGTTTTTTTAAGCCATGAAATAAGTTAAAATCTTAGTTTCATCTAAAGCGGCTTTTTCGTCGTCACGGACATCGAGCACAATTTGACCGGCATTAAGAATAATTAAGCGGTTACCATACTTTAAAGCATCGGCTAAATTATGGGTAATCATCAAAGCCGTGAGGTGATTTTTGACTACCTGGTCGTTTGTGGCATGCATGAGTTGTTCAGAAGTTTTAGGATCTAGCGCTGCGGTGTGTTCATCAAGTAGTAACAATTCCGGCTTGACGCGGGTAGCCATGAGGAAACTCAACGCTTGGCGTTGCCCACCTGAGAGATCACCCGTTGCAGTTTGCAAGCGGGTATCTAAATTGTTCCCCATGACCTTGGTCAATTGGGCATATTCAGCAAGTTTTTCTTTAGTGAGTCCGCGTGGCCGCAACGTCCGTTTTTGCCCACGTTTTTCGGCTAATAACAGATTTTCAGCGACGGTCATCCGTGGCGCTGTCCCCATTTTAGGATCTTGGAAGACGCGTGCGATGGTGTCAGTTCGGGAAACGGCTGTGGTATGGGTAATATCTTGCCCGTTGTGCAATAAAGTACCTGACGCAACGGGGAGATTACCGGCAATAGTGTTAAACAAGGTAGACTTTCCGGCACCGTTAGTCCCAAGTACGGTAATGAAATCAACGTCATAAATATCAAAGTTGAGATGATCAAGGATTTTGACGTTGTCACCAACGGTGACAACAATGTCTTGTAATGAAAATACCGGTTTAGTCATGTGGTGTGACTCCTTTTTTGATGACGTGTTCCAAGCGTAAAGCCTGACGTAATTGTGGTAACATCATGGCGACAGCGAGGACAATGGCTGAAATCAAATTCAAATCGTTTGTTGAGAAGCCAAGTTGCAAAACGGCTAGTAGGACCAGACGGTAAATAATTGAGCCGACAATGACGGCAACGAGGCGTTCGTTCAAAGATAACTCACCAAAGGCGACTTCACCAATGATAATCGAGGCCAGCGCGATAACGATCACACCAATCCCCATGTTGATGTCGGCATAGCCATTATTTTGGGCGATGACAGCCCCACCAAAGGCGATTAAACCATTGGAAAGCATCAAGCCCATAATGGTCATCCGATCGGTCTTAATACCAATAGATTGTGCCATTGTGGCATTGTCCCCTGTAGCAATAAAAGCTTGCCCAAGCTCTGTTTGCAAAAAGAAGATTAGGCCAAGCGTGATGACGGTAATAATTACAAAGCCGACGACAACGCCATCAAAATATTTTGGTAAGTGTTGGAGAAAGGATGCTGAGAAAATGGATTGTTGGTTGAGCAAGGAAATATTGGCTGACCCCATAATGCGTAAATTAATTGATAATGACGCTGTCATGACTAAGATACCAGCCAAAAGGATTGGAATACGGCCTTTGGTGTAAAGTAAGCCCGTGGTTAAACCAGCTAACGTGCCCACGACAAAGGCGGCTAGGGTGGCTAAATAAGGATTAAACCCGTGCGCAATCATGGTCACGGCAGTGGCGGCCCCGAGGGGGAAGGACCCTTCAACGGTCATGTCGGGGAAGTTTAAAATGCGGAAGGTAAGAAATAGGGCAACGCCTAGAACGGCCCAAAGTAGCCCTTGGCCAATGCTTGATACGATCATACTCATTTGATGACTTCTCCTTTGGTTTCTGCTGCTTTAATCATGCTGTCGGGGAGTTGAATCCCTAATAGCTGCGCTTGCTTTAAGTTCACGACCATATCCCCTTGGGTAATGGTTTTAACGGGGTAGGTGGCAGGATCTTTACCTTTGAGCACCTTGGCGGCCATGATGCCGGCTTGATACCCAATATCATATTGACTCACAGAAATAGTCGCTAAGCCACCATCTTTGACCATGGTATCAACTGCTGGAATGACTGGAATGTTGTTTTGATTGGTCACGTTAATCAGCGTCTTCATGGCACTGGCCACGCCGTTATCTTGTGGGGCATAAACCACATCCACTTGACTTGCCATGGTTTCGGCAACTTGTTGCATATCATTAGTTGTTGAAATGGTATACAGCTTGACGTCGTAACCCGCTGCTTGCGCAAGTTTGGCCATGTTTTTGGCATTATATTCACCACCGTGATCAGACGTGGTATAAATGATTCCTAATTTTTTAGCATGGGGGACAGCTTGTTGGATTACGCTGAGGTGTTGTGATAGCGGTGAGTCACCGGCCGTCCCGGTCACGTTATTACCGGGATGTTGGGCTGTTTTGACTAATCCTGAGCCAGCCGGATCAGTAATACCGGCTAAAATAACCGGGTTATCACCGTTGGCTGTTTTAGCTAATGACAAAGCGGCTGGTGTCGCAATCCCAATGGTGAGGGCGGCATTTTCATTGGCAAATTTTTGTGACATCGTTTTTAAATTGGCCTGGTTCGCTTGGGCATTTTGATAATCAATTTTGATTTTCTGCCCGCTATAACCTTGTGATTTTAAGCCAGCGAGAATCCCGCGATGAATCTCATCTAGGGCCGGGTGGGTTACCAGTTGTAGGATCCCAATAGTGGGGACCGTGTCAGCCTTTTTGGCGCTACTGTTAGGGTGACTAGTTGTCACAAACGCCACGGCGAGAAAGGCGACAATGGCCGTGATGGTAGCTAGTAAACGTTTATTCATCTTCAATTCTCCGAATTTCTCTCTAAAATAAAATTGACCTTGGATGGCCACACAGGGCTTTCCAAGGTCAAAAGAAAAGTCTGTATGGCATATTCCCATACAGACTCGAATGTTACACAAAATGCGTCGGTATGGATAAAACAAATGTTTTAAACATCAGCTTTATCCGTTACCGAAAAGCTGACTTACCGACGCCACCAGGCATTGTTCAATTGTGCTAACACATTTTGCATGATTTTTTCCCCGAGTTGTTTATGGCTTTAAGAATACTAAGAAGTGCATGAGTTGTCAATAGTGACTTTAACATTTTTCCTGAGGCGTTTTTTTTAATCTGTCGTTGGGCATCATCACTATTTGTGGTGTGATAGCAGAAAAATTTGCTGAAAATGCTGAAAATAACTATGATTTGAAAATGTAAACGGTCGCTTTTTTGCTCATTGACGACAAAGTTGTTAGAATAGAGAGTATGCAAAAACAACAGCATTATTTAACAGAGCTGGCACTTGTGAGCTTTGGTGGTGGGATCGGCGGAAGCCTACGCTACCTGTTGCACTTTGTTCCAGGTATTGGCCCCCTACCAGTGATGACTATGATGATTAACTGGTCGGGTACGTTTCTTTTGGCTTGCCTGGGTGCCTATCTAGCACAAAGGGCGAGTCGACTCGCGAGTTGGCAAACGTTTATCGGTACGGGTGTGATTGGTGGGTATACCACGTTTAGTACGATGGTCTTGCAATATTTCCAATTGACGACAATAGCGCTTGTTTGGGCGGTAAGTTATTTGCTACTGACAATCGTTGGTGGCTTGATTTTTCTGCGCTTTGGGCGTTGGTGCGGTCGTCGGTTAGGTGGTGTGCAATGACCATACTAATGGCGATTTTTATCGGTTCTTTTGTCGGGACAATGTTACGCTATGTGTGTTTGACGTTTTGGCCGTGGCAAACGACGTATTTAACCGCTGTCTTTACCGTGAACATGATAGGGGCCTTTTTTATGGGTGTCATGTTTGCCACTAATACCTTACAAGTTTGGCATGGGGCAATAGCCACCGGTGTGCTTGGTGGTTTGACCACTTTTAGTACCATGATGACCCAAAGTGCCCAACGGCCACGGCGACAAAGTCTTTATTTGATCGTACAGGTTGCGGCGGGGTTATTGAGCTTTGTCTTAGGTAGCCTACTGGCTGTCATTTTAAAATAAATCAATAAGATACCGGCCGTTGTCCCCTTAATTAACGACTGGTTTGGGAGAAAATAATGTCTAAAATAGCAATTATTAGTGATTCAGCTTCAACAATACCGACTACCTTGCGTAATCGGTATCATATTTTCCAAGTGAATGATCCGATTATTTTCGGGGATGAAGTGTATAAAGAAACAGTTGACGTTCAGGGTCTTGGCGAATTAGTTAAGATGATGAAAGACAAGAAAATGATTTCCTCAACGTCACAACCAGCACCTGGCGATTGGGAAGAGGCTTTGAACGATGCCAAAGCAGCCGGCTATGATGCCGCTTTGATTATCCCGATTTCTTCTGGGTTGTCAGGTGCCTTCCAAACAGCACAAGCTGTGGCGGCCGGTTATGATGGCATGGCTGATGTGCGTGTATGGGATTCTAAGTTTGCCGTGATGGGTTCAGGTATGCAAGCCGTGATGGCTGCTGATATGGCTGAAAAGGGCCGCTCAATGGATGACATTTGGGCTGCTTTGACAACGTTACGTGAGACTTTTGATGTGCGTTTTGCTGTCAATGACATTTCACATTTGCAACGGACGGGCCGTTTATCACGTGGGGCGGCGCTAGTTGGTGGTTTGTTAAACATTAAGCCCATTTTATCAATGGATGTCCAAGGTGAAGGTAAGATTGGTGCCGTTGGCAAGGCGCGCAAGATGAGCGGCGCCTTAAAAGAAATCAAAACCGCATTAGATCAATATCTGACCCAGGTCGATTATCCAGTTCGGGCTGTTGTGGTTGATGGCAATAATCAAAAGCTCGGGGATAAGTGGTTAAAGGACTTACAAAACGAGTACCCAATGGTAACCTTTGAACGTGGTGAAATTGGGGCTTATATTGGGGTTCATACAGGTGATGGCGCCATGGGTGTCTTATGGGCCCGTGATTGGGAAAATATTATTTAATCATAACTGATGATGACAGTAGTCGAGGGTAACCTTGGCTGCTGTTTTATTTTTTTGTGGCGCATAGTGTCTTAGTGTGACATGATATAATAGAACGATACAATTAATATATGGGGACGACTAAATGAAACAATCGAAAGCATACCAAATTACGTATGAGGTATTAAATGCCGTCACGCATGGTTTGGGATTTTTATTAGCCGTTGGCGCAGGCATTGCGCTCATTTTTCATGTCTTGCGGCGTCCAGTCACGGGGCTGGAAATCACGGCTATTGCCATCTATGTGTCTACGGTGGGCTTCTTCTTACTAGCTTCCACGCTTTTCCATTCGCTGATCTTTACGCGCGCGGCTAAAACCTTTCAATTCTTTGATCATGCCGGGATTTACCTAGTGATTTTGGGCAGTTATACACCATATACTTGGCTATTAATTAAAGGTTGGGTCGGTTGGACGATCTGGGGTGCCATTTTGGCAATGACCATTGCTGGCTTTATCTATGACCTATTTTTTGTGGGCCGTTGGCCATGGGTGTCCGTGACGATTTATTTGGTTATGGGTTGGTTGATTGTCTTAGCGATGCCGGTACTTTGGGGCGTTTTGTCACATACAGCCTTTTGGTTGTTGCTGGCTGGTGGCTTGACTTATTCAGCAGGGACAATTTTCTATCTCGTACCAAAAATTCCAATGGGTCATGTTTACTGGCATGTTTTTGTGCTAGGTGGCGCTGGCTTAATGTTTGCTAGTATTTATATCAGTCTATGAAAAAAGCAATCATCAGTTGATGATTGCTTTTTTGCTGCTTTAATGCAAAGAAAAACAGCACATCAGATCTGATGTGCTGTTAATGTAGTGGACAGTCAGGGGCTCGAACCCTGGACCCACGGATTAAGAGTCCGTTGCTC
>NZ_CBDKZH010000049.1:0-9627 GCF_965300815.1 Leuconostoc sp. | reverse complement strand
GTTAAAGGCCTCTTTGGTGGCCAATAATCACGTGACGTAAACAATTAAAAATAAGAGGATAATAATATGACAGTTAACATTTATGATAACGCCAACGAAATGGCAAATGTTTTAAAAACAACCCCACAATACACAGCTTGGCAAGCAGAATTTGATGCGATCCAAGCTGATGCAGAAGCGAAGGCATTGTTTGATCAATTCCAAGACATCCAAATGGCTGTGCAACAAATGATGCAAACGCAACAACAACCAACAGTAGAACAAGAAAAAGAATGGAATGCTGTTGCTGAAAAAGTACAAAAAAATGACACAATCACGGCATTGTTGGCAGCGGAACAAGCTTTGAATACATTGTTGACTGAGTTAAACGATATTGTCACAAAGCCAGTAGCGGATGCTTACGCAGCTTTGCGTCGCTAAATTACAGCACCGGACGTGATGACAGCGTACGGTGTTATGAAAGAGGAAAATGATGTTAAAAAAGTTTTTTGAGTTTTTCAAAGAATGGCTTGTGCCAATCGGTTCAGCATTAATTATTGTCATCTTGATTCGCACGTTCCTATTTACTTTTGTTCACGTTAGTGGCCCATCAATGACGCCTAATTTGCAAAACAATGAATTAGTGATTTTGAATAAGATTGCTAAGTATCAACGAGGCGATGTGGTTGTTTTTGATGCGCGTCAGGAAGATCCAAGAATTCGACCTGGTGAAAAAGATTACGTGAAGCGCATTATTGGTGTCCCTGGGGATACCATCTCTTATAAGGACTCAAATCTTTACGTTAACGGCAAGCAAGTTAACCAAGATTATATTGGGATTAATGAACGGACCGAAGGCACAGAGATGTCATTTGGTAAGAACTGGTCATTAGCGAGTCTGTCAGCGAGTGATTTGTGGCAAAAGAAGGATCGTAACAAGGTGAAAGTGCCAGCCGGAGAATATTTCGTGATGGGTGATCATCGCTCAGTTTCTAACGACGGCCGTTACTTTGGTTTCGTTGATGCCAAGCATATTGAAGGTAAGGTAATTGTCCCATTCTGGAACTCAAATCAAACAGCTAAAGCAAACGTCAACCAACAAAATAAGCATTTCTTTGCAAAATAGCATTTGCAACTGAGCCAAAAAAATGCTACTATATGTGAAACGATAAAACCTTTAATTAAGTCCAGAGAGACTTGCAAGGCATTTAGATACTCGGGGTCGTAGTCTATACTATTGACCGTAATTTTCTAGAACCGCGTAAGTCTGCCGACTTACGCGGTTTTTGTATAAAGAGGGGTATTATGCGAAATTTTCTGAATATAAATGCACTCGATCGTGGTGATGTGTTAAAGTTGGTGCAACGGGCATTGGCTTTAAAAGCTGGTGCAACGCCAAAACAGGCACCGTTCACCGTTGCCAATCTATTTTTTGAAAATTCAACCCGAACGCATACAAGTTTTCAGATGGCTGAAAACAAGCTGGGTTATCATCAGATTGTGCTTGATCCACAAACCAGTTCGATGTCAAAAGGGGAAAGTTTAGCAGATACCCTCAAAACCCTTAAAGCAATCGGCATTGATGTTGCGGTAGTCCGACATGCCGTCAATGATTGGTATGTACCAGTGCTTGAAGCAGCTGGTCATCCCATCCCACAATTAGTCAACGCGGGTGACGGGAGCGGGCAACACCCTTCTCAAAGCTTGCTTGACTTGGTGACCATATATGAACAATTTGGTCATTTTGATGGGTTGCATATCCGAATTGTTGGTGATTTGTTACACTCACGGGTGGCACGTTCCAATGCGGATATCTTGCATCAATTAGGTGCTAACGTCACGTTCTCAGGACCGGACAGTTGGTTGCCGGATGATTTTCAACAATTTGGTCACTTCGTTGCCATTGATGAGGATTGGGACAAACAGGATGTGGTCATGTTTCTCCGTGTTCAGCATGAACGGATTACCCAAACGGAAAACTTAAGCTTTTCAGCTAGACAGTATCACGAACAATTTGGCTTAAATCAGGCGCGTTATGCGCGTTTGAAAGCGACCGCGATTGTGATGCATCCGGCCCCAGTCAATCGTGATGTCGAAATTGCAGACAACTTAGAGGAAGCCCCAAAATCTCGCATCTTTGAGCAAATGACGAACGGTGTTTATGCCAGAATGGCAATCTTAGAATATACAATGGAGACTGAACATGCAGCTGATTAAAAACGCAAACCTGCTCGTAGACGGTGAGCTTAAGCAACACGATGTCTTGATCGATGGTCAAAAAATTGCGCAAGTCGCCGAAACAATCACAGCCCCTACGGCAGAAGTATTTGATGCCAATGGCGCTTTTCTCACCAATGGGTTGGTGGACGTGCATGTGCATTTCCGTGAACCAGGCTTTACGTATAAAGAAACGATTGCTTCTGGTTCTGCCGCAGCGGCTCGCGGCGGTTTTACAACCGTTGTTGCCATGCCAAATCTCAATCCAGTACCGGATAGTCCTGAACGCGTTGCCCAACAGGTTGCGCTAAATGCCAAAAACGGGGTTGTCCATGTCGCACAATACGGCGCTATTTCAGCTGGATTAACGGACCAAACGGTTTCAGATATTGCAGGCATGGCGGCCGCTGGAGCGGTTGCCTTCAGTAATGATGGGAAAGGGGTGCAAACAGCTGATACGATGCTGCAAGCCATGACGGCGGCCGCCAGCGTCAATAAGCCATTGGTTGCGCACTTAGAAGATGATTCCTTACTCCATGGTGGTGTGATGAACGCTGGCGCAACGGCCAACAAATTGCAATTACCAGGTATTACAGGTTTGGCCGAAAGCGCACAGCTTGCGCGTGATCTTGTCCTAGCGCAAGCAACTGGGGTGCATTACCACGTGGCGCACATTTCAACGCAAACGTCTGTTGAACTCGTGCGTTTAGCGAAAGCACAGGGCGTGCATGTAACGGCTGAAGTATCACCACACCATCTTTTATTAGCGGATTCAGATATTACAGGGGATAACACCTTGTTCAAGATGAACCCACCGCTACGTTCGCAAGCCGATCGCGAAGCGGTGTTAGCAGGTCTGCTGGACGGTACCATTGACATGGTAGCGACTGATCATGCGCCACACGGGACGGCAGAAAAGGCACAATCCTTTAAAACAGCCCCATTTGGCATTACAGGTATTGAAACAAGCTTCCAATTGCTTTATACGCATTTGGTGAAATCAGGGGTGATGACGTTAGAAACGTTGATTCACCGCATGTTGGTTGCGCCGGCTACCGCCTTTGGTTTGCCAGCACCAACCCAAATTGCTGCTGGCGAAACGGCCGATTTGGTCTTGTTTGACTTAGCAGCACGGGACACGATTGCTGAAGCAGACTTCAAATCACTCGGTAAAAACACGCCGTTTGTGGGTTGGCCGGTCTATGGTCGCACAATGGCGACTTGGGTTGATGGTGACATTGTGTATCAAGCATGACACGGCAGAACGTAAATTACAGTAAGGATAAGGGACAAATGAAAAAGCGATATTTAGTACTTGAAAATGGATCAATCTATGAAGGTGAAGCCTTTGGAGCTGAGACAGACGTGATGGCCGAACTGGTATTTAATACCGGTATGTCAGGTTATCAAGAATCAATCACAGATTTATCCTATCGTGGTGAAATGATTGTCTTCACTTATCCTTTAATTGGTAATTACGGCATCAACCGTGATGACTTTGAAAGTTTACGGCCAGCAGCCTCAGCCATTGTTGTACATGAAATTGCGCGTCGCCCAAGTAACTGGCGACAAATGATGAGTTTGACGGAATGGGCTGAACGCATGGGAATGCCAGGAATTACTGGCGTTGATACGCGTGCCTTGACACGTGAGTTGCGTGACCAAGGCGCCATGAAGGCGGCTTTGGTTGATGAAGTGACGGATGATGTGTTTGTCCAATTGCGTGATTTTGAAACATCAGCAGATTTGGTCGCCGAAGCGACGACAAAGACGCAATACCAAAATCCAACGGATGGTGTGTCAATCGCTTTGATTGATTTTGGTTTAAAGAACTCGATTTTGCGCGCTTTAGCGAAGCGTGGCGCTAACGTCATGGTCTTTCCAGCAGATGTTTCAGCTGAAACAGTACTGGCGGCGAATCCAGATGGCATCCTTTTGTCAAATGGCCCTGGTAACCCTGAAGATGCTGCATACGCCATTCCAACCATTCAAACGTTACAAGAACAGTTGCCGCTGATGGGCATTTGCTTGGGTCACCAGTTATTTGCCCTGGCTAATGGGGCCCAAACTTATAAAATGAAATTTGGTCATCGTGGCTTTAACCACGCGGTGCGTCATTTGGCACATGAGCGTTTGGACTTTACCTCACAAAACCACGGCTATGCTGTGGATCGTGATAGCTTGGGGGACACCAATCTCGAAGTGACTCATGAAGAAATCAACGACTTAACAGTTGAAGGTTTGCGCCTCAAGAACCACCACGCTTTCTCAGTTCAATTCCATCCTGATGCTGCCCCAGGGCCACACGATGCGGAATATTTATTCGATGATTTTTTGAACATGATTGCGGAAGCACAAAAGGAGACAACACAACATGCCTAAGCGTACAGACATTAACAAAGTATTGGTGATTGGTTCTGGCCCAATTGTGATCGGACAAGCTGCTGAATTCGATTATTCTGGCACGCAAGCTGCCTTGAGCTTGAAAGAAGAGGGTTACCAAGTCATTTTGGTGAACTCAAACCCCGCCACAATTATGACGGATGCAGAAATCGCTGATAAAGTTTATGTTGAGCCAATCTCAATTGACTTCATCGAACGTATTTTGCGTAAGGAACGCCCAGATGCTATCTTACCAACGCTTGGTGGCCAAACTGGTTTGAATATGGCCAAAGATTTGTCTGAAGCAGGCATCTTGGATGACTTGCATATCGAATTATTAGGCACAAAGCTCACGGCTATTGAAGAAGCAGAAGATCGTGAAGCGTTCAAGGATTTGATGGAACGTTTGAACGAACCAATTCCTGAATCAACGATTGCGACTACTTTGGAACAAGCCTTGGCATTTGCCGACACGCATGGCTATCCAGTGATTGTTCGTCCTGCCTATACTTTGGGTGGTACTGGGGGCGGGATTGCAGCCACGCATGATGAGTTAGTCGAAATTGCCGCCAATGGGCTAGAATTGTCACCCGTGACGCAAGTATTGATTGAACGTTCAATTGCCGGTTATAAAGAAATTGAATTTGAAGTGATGCGTGATGCCAGTGATAATGCGCTGGTCGTAGCATCTATGGAAAATTTTGATCCCGTCGGTATCCACACGGGTGATTCAATTGTGACGGCACCAGTGCAAACTTTGTCAGATCGCGAAGTGCAAATGATGCGTGATTCAGCCTTGAAAATCATCCGCGCCTTGAAAATTGAAGGTGGCGTGAACATTCAAATGGCTTTGGATCCAAAGTCATACAAGTATTACATTATCGAAGTGAACCCCCGTGTCTCACGATCATCAGCGTTGGCTTCCAAAGCAACAGGTTATCCTATTGCCAAAATGGCGGCCAAAATTGCGGTTGGGCTGACATTGGATGAAATCATTAACCCCGTAACTGGCATGACTAAGGCTGAATTTGAACCAGCCTTGGACTATGTCGTCTTTAAAATTCCACGCTGGCCATTTGATAAATTTGCCACTGCCGATCGCCGATTGGGTACGCAAATGAAGGCCACCGGCGAAGTCATGGCGATTGGTCGTAACATGGAAGAAGCCATGTTAAAAGCGGTGCGCTCGCTTGAAATTGAGGCAACTAGCTTAAATGACATCACCTATGATGATATGACAGATGAAGCATTGCTTGATGCTTTGATGCCTGCTCGTGATGATCGTTTGCTCAAGATAGCTGACTTGTTGCGTCGTGTTGTCAGCATCGAAACGATTCATAATAAAACACAAATTGATGAATTCTTCCTGGATAAAGTGTCACACATTATTGAAATCGAACGTGATTTGGCAGCGCATGTTGGCGATTTAGATTACTTACACTATGCGAAGAAAAACGGTTTTGCAGATGAAACGATTGCCGGAATTTGGCACAAAACGACGGCAGAAATTCGACAATTACGCCAAGAAGCCGGTATTATCCCAGTTTATAAGATGGTGGATACGGTGGCTGCTGAATTTGAGTCGCAAACCCCTTATTTCTACGCAACCTATGAACGTGAAAATGAGTCTGTAACGTCAGATAAGCCATCTGTCATCGTACTTGGTTCAGGGCCAATTCGTATCGGGCAAGGCGTAGAATTTGATTACGCGACCGTGCATGCCGTTAAGGCCATTCAACGGGCCGGTTACGAAGCCATTATCATGAACTCGAACCCTGAAACGGTCTCAACAGATTTCTCAATTTCAGACAAGCTCTACTTTGAACCGTTGACACTTGAAGATGTTTTGAATGTGATTGACCTCGAACAACCTTTGGGTGTTGTGGTGCAATTTGGTGGTCAAACAGCGATTAATTTGGCCCAACCATTAGCTGAAAATGGCGTGCATATTCTTGGGACAACGGTTGAAGATTTGAATCGTGCCGAAGATCGTGAAGCCTTTGATCAAGTCATTAAACAATTACAACTCCCACAACCCATTGGTAAAACAGCTACCACAGTTGAAGGCGCTTTGGCAGCAGCTCAAGAAATTGGCTATCCAGTGTTAATTCGCCCATCTTACGTGTTAGGTGGTCGGGCAATGGAAATTGTGTCATCAGATGATGAACTCCAAGACTATATGCAACGGGCCGTCAAGGTGTCAAATGATCACCCCGTTTTGATTGATTCTTACTTGGTGGGTCAAGAAGCAGAAGTGGATGTTTTGTCAGATGGTGAAACAGCGGTTATTCCAGGTATCATGGAACATATCGAACGTGCCGGTGTGCATTCAGGCGATTCGATGTCAGTCTACCCACCACAATATTTGTCACAAAAAGTCCAAGATGAAATGACGCAAGCAGCCATTAACTTGGCAAAAGCGATGGGGACAATTGGGTTGATGAACGTACAGTTTGTGATTCATGAAGACACGGCTTACGTGATTGAAGTGAACCCACGAGCTTCACGTACGGTGCCATTCATTTCAAAGGTGACCCATATCCCATTGGCACAACTGGCTACCCGCGTGATGTTGGGTGAAAAGTTGGCAGATATGGGCTTTGAAACGGGTCTGGTACCAGCTGATGATATGGTCCATGTGAAAGCACCAATCTTCTCATTTACGAAGTTACCAGACGTTGATTCACTACTTGGGCCAGAAATGAAGTCAACTGGTGAAGTTATGGGCTCAGACGCAACTTTGCCAAAAGCCTTGTACAAAGCTTTTGTGGCCTCAAACATTAAAGTACCACAATATGGGAATGTCCTTTTCACTGTCGCTGATGACGATAAGGAAGAAGCGTTAACGTTAGCCCGTCGCTTCAATGACCTTGGATTTGCCTTGTTTGCCACGGCCGGCACAGGCGCTTATCTTGCTAGTCAAGGCTTACCTGTTGAAACATTGGACAAAATTGCTGAATCTGATAACAATTCAGTTGAAGCACTACGCGCACAAAAGCTCCAAGTTGTGATTAACACGACACAAGCGGATGATCGTGCCGAATCAGACGGCCGTTTGATTCGAAACGCCGCCATCGAAAACGCAGTGCCGCTGTTTACGGCATTAGACACCGTGAGTGCTTTCTTGGATGTGCTTGAAAGTCGCAGCTTCACCGTTAACGAAATGAAATAACACCAGAAGTACTAATAAAATTGTCCCGTGAGACAAATTAGGAGAAAAACATGACGCAACAACGTTTAGCCGTACAACTACCAGGATTAAACTTGAAAAACCCCATTATGAATTCATCAGGCGCCGTTTATTTTGGCCTGGAAGATATGTACGGGATTGAAAAAACTGGTGCCTTGGTGACGAAGACGATTACCATGGCGCAACGTGCGGGCAATCCGCAACCTTGGGTCATTAACATCACCAGTGGTGTGATGAACTCGGTTGGCTTGGCGAATCCAGGGGTCGAAAATGTCATGGCTGATTTTCTCCCAAAAATCACCGAAAAATATGCAGGCGACTTACCAGTCATGGCATCTATTGCGGGTGAATCCGTTCAAGAATACCGTGATTTAGCGCAGTTGTTATCCGCAACGGGACATATCACAGCTATTGAAGTGAATTTATCTTGCCCAAACGTGGACCGTGGCGGTATGGCCTTTGGGGTGGATGCGCAAGCTGCTGCAGAAGTGGTGACGGCAATTAAAAGCGTGACGGATTTGCCAGTATATGCCAAATTGTCACCTAATGTCACGGATATCAAACCCATTGCCAAAGCTGTCGAAGACGCAGGTGCTGACGGCATTGTTTTGATTAATACGGTAGTGGGGATGCGCTTTGACTTGAACACCCGTGCGCCACAATTAGCGCGTGGCACAGGCGGTATGTCTGGGGCAGCGATTCATCCGATTGCAGTCCGATTTGTATATGAAGTTGCCCAAACTGTGGCGATTCCGGTGATTGGGGTTGGTGGCATTCGCACCGTCGATGACGCCTTAGAAATGCTAATGGCTGGTGCGAGCGCTGTCCAAGTCGGCTCCGGGTTGGCTGAAAAACCAGACATGATGTTAGACATCATTGCAGCGCTGCCGGAAGCCCTCGATCGCTATGGTTTTGACGATGTGCAAGCCGTGACGAACACGTTTAAGAACTCACAGAACTGAAGTTGAAAGGAATGCTGATGACCGCACCTGTTTTTATTGCCTTAGATTTTCCGGATGTTGCCAGTGCGCAAGCGTTTTTGGTACCATTTCGTGATTTACCCGAACAACCAGCTGTGAAGGTTGGGATGGAACTATTTTACGCAGCCGGACCAGCATTTGTGCGTGAATTACGCCAACAAGGCTTTACCGTCTTTTTAGACCTTAAACTTTACGATATTCCAAATACTGTTGGGCATGCTGTAGCGCGCCTTGCGCAACTGGACGTGCAATATTTGACCATTCATGCCGCTGGTGGGACCAAAATGTTGCAGCAGGCGGTTGCCAATAAGGGCGCTGACATGAAAATTTTGGCGGTGACGCAACTCACATCATTTTCAGAAGCGGACATGCAAGCCACGCAGCAAACACCATTATCAATGGCTGATAGTGTACAGCATTTGGCGAAGTTGGCTTATGCCGCTGGGGTGGACGGAACGATTAGTGCACCAGGGGAAGCAGCGCTCATTCAGGCGGTGACAACTGATGATTTCATACGCATCACGCCAGGTATTCGTTTGGCCGGTGATGCCGCTGATGACCAAGCACGGATCACCACACCAGCCGTTGCCCGCGAGTCAGGGGCCACGGGTCTGGTCGTCGGTCGTTCAATTACAAAAGCACAAACGCCAGTTGTCGCTTACCAACGCGTGATGGCAGAATGGGGAAATGAAGCATGACAGAATATGCAACACAAGTCGCAAATGATTTATTAAAGATTGGGGCCGTGAAGTTTTCACCGGAAGCGCCCTTTACTTGGGCCTCTGGCATTAAAAGCCCAATTTATACAGATAACCGGATGACGATTGGTTTTCCTGAAGTCCGTCAAAATATTTTTAAAGGTTTGGCTGAACTCATTAC